>NZ_JBYCKI010000196.1:0-6475 GCF_057473305.1 Thiomonas sp. TH-17 | reverse complement strand
CGGGTGAACAGCGCCGATCTGGGCTTTGCGCTGGGGCCGCGCATCAACGCCGCAGGACGCTTGGCCGATATGACCGTAGGCATCGAGTGCCTCGCCACAGACGACCCCGCCCGCGCGCTGCAACTCGCGCAGATGCTCGATACCTTCAACCGCGAGCGGCGCAGCATCGAAGACGGCATCAAGGCCGAGGCGCTGGCCATGCTGGAGGGGCTGGAGGGGCTGGATCTCGGCGCGGGGCAGAGCGCAGACGGCAGCGCCCCCGCCATCAGCCTGTTCGCGCCCAACTGGCACGAAGGCGTGATCGGCATCGTTGCCGGGCGCATCAAAGACCGCGAGCATCGCCCCACCTTTGTGTTCGCTCCGGCCGAAGATGGCACGCTGCGCGGCTCGGGCCGCTCGATCGCCGGGTTTCACCTGCGCGACGCGCTCGATCTCGTCTCCAAGCGCGAGCCCGGTCTGTTGCTGCGCTTCGGCGGCCATGCCATGGCGGCCGGCTGTTCGCTGGTGGACGATGGCTTTGAGCGCTTTCGCGCCGCGTTTGCCCAAGTGGCCGCCGAATGGCTGGCGCCGGCCCAGTTGCAGCGCCGCATCGAGGTGGACGGGCCGTTGCCCGTGCAATGGCTGCTGCCCGAAATGGCGTCGCTCCTTGCTGCGCAGGTGTGGGGGCAGGGCTTCGCCGCGCCGCTGTTCAGCGCCCGGGTTCAGGTGCGACAGCAGCGTCTGCTCGGCGAACGGCATCTCAAAGCCAAGGTGCGCCTGCTCGACAGCGAGGGCGCGCCCGGCGATGCGCAGTTCGACCTCGTGGCTTGGGGCCGCACCGACTTTCTGCCGGATGAGGCGCGCATCGCCTACCGGCTGGAGAGCAATACCTGGCAAGGCATCACTCAGGTGCAACTGGTGCTCGAAGCCGTCGAAGGCTGAAGACGCGCGCCCGCAAACCTCGCCGCGCCCGTCTCTTGCCCCAAGGGGCGATCAGCGGCGCGTTGCGCGGCGCTGCACGCAGTCCACATAGGCGGTGCCATCGGGCGGCAGACCGCTGCGCTGCGCCGTCCACAACATTTCGCCCAGACACTCCATGGTGGCGTGGTGCGCTTCGTGCTCGCCCAGCTTGCTGCGCAGCAGCTCAAAGGCCTGGCGGATGCCCGGCGGCTGGTCGATGGACACCTGCTCGGCGATCGACAGATGCATCGAGAGATGCAGGAAAGGGTTGGTGCGGCCCTGCTCCACGGCGTAATCGCGGCTGGCGCTTTGCGGGTCGGAGAGTTCGGCGTGGTATTCGGGGTGCAGTTCCATCCAGTCTGCAGCGATGAGTTCCAGCGGCGTGAGCACGCCGCCCGCACGATGCCGCTGCCAGGCGGAAAGAAAAAACTGCCGAACCTCGTCTTTGCTGGGATTGAACATGGTGGGCGTATTGTCCTGCAGCCGATCCGCCCGGGATTCGCACGCACTTACAAATCGGTTTTGAGCGAACATTTCAACATTGTTCACTCACGAGAATCATCATGCCCATGATCGACGCCAGCGCCTTGCGCCAACTGTTTGACGAAGCCCGCACTCACAACGTCTGGCTGGACCAGCCCGTGCCCGAGCACCTGCTGCAACAGCTCTACGACCTGATGAAATGGGGGCCAACCTCGGCCAACTGCTCCCCGGCGCGCATCGTGTTCGTGCAGTCGCAGGAGGCCAAGGCCCGCCTCGCGCCCTGCATGAGCGAGGGCAACCGGGCCAAGACGCTCAAAGCGCCGGTGACGGCCCTCATCGGCATGGACTTGGCGTTTTACGAACATCTGCCGCAGCTTTTTCCGCATAACCAGGACGCGTGCAACTGGTTTGCGGGCAAGCCGGATTTGATCGCCGAGACCGCGATGCGCAATTCCAGCCTGCAAGGCGGTTATTTCATCCTCGCCGCCCGCGCCCTGGGCCTGGATTGCGGCCCGATGAGCGGCTTTGACGCCGATGCGGTGAACGCCGAATTCTTCGCCGGCACTGACGTCAAGGCCAACTTTGTGTGCAGCCTCGGCTATGGCGACGCTAGCGCGCTGTTTCCCCGCAGCCCGCGCCTGAGCTTCGAGCAGGCTTGCCGCATCGCATAGGGCGTGTCTGCACGGCGTGGAGTTTGTGCGTCGGTTCTGGTAATTTCGTACCCATCACCAGAACACAAAGCAGAAAGGACGCCTCATGCCGGTCATCGTTGTCGCCAATCCCAAGGGCGGGGTGGGCAAATCCACCCTCTCCACGCAGCTTGCCGGATTTTTCGCCAGTCAAGGTCATGCCGTCATGCTGGGCGACTCGGACCGGCAGGAATCGGCCCGTCTCTGGCTGTCGCTGCGCGATTCAGCGCTGCCGCGCATCGACACCTGGGAGATGAGCCACGACTTCATCGCCAAACCGCCCAAGGGCACCACCCACGCGGTCATCGACACCTCCGCCGGGCTGCACGGTTGGCGGTTGAGCGACGTGATGAAACAGGCCGACAAAGTGCTGGTGCCGCTCTCGGCCTCGATTTTCGACATCTACGCCACGCAGGAATTCCTGGAAAAACTGCGCGATGCGCGCGAGAAACACGGCTTCGACGTGGGTCTGGTGGGGGTGCGCATCGACCCGCGCACCCATGCCGCCGAACAGTTGCAGGCGTTCGTGACGCAAAGCGGCCTGCCCATGCTGGCCACGCTGCGCCAGACCACGCTGTACCCGCAAATGGCCGCGCACGGCCTCACCCTGTGGGATCTGCCGCCCAGCCAGGCGGCCAAAGACCTGGAGCAATGGCAGCCCATCACCCACTGGCTACAGCGGCCAGCGTGATGGAGCGGTGACAAAAAACAAGGCACATCCCGGAATCGCTCCGATGGATGTGCCCAAGCTGCAAGGAAAGGGGGCGGCGTGGTTTTCTGGGGTATGCACCAAGCCGCGTGATGAAAGTGGGGCGCTCAGACCATGCGCTCAGATGCGGTCAAGCGGCGCGTTCGGGTTGCGCTACGAGGCCGAGTGCCGGGCGGTTGACGCGGAACAGGCGCGGGCCGACATGCTCAAGCAGTTTGTCGCGCTCAAACTGGGCGATCACGCGGCTGGCCGTCTCGAGCGCCACACCGAGCATGGCGCCAAGGTCGCTGCGCTTGGGCAGGGTGATGGTGTCGTTGAGCTCCGGGTCGGCCAGTTTGAGCAGCAGGCGAGCCATGCGTGCGGGAATGGCGCCCGAGCCCAGCAGCAGCGCCCACTCGTCGGTATCGCGCAGCGCGCGGTGCCAGCGCTCCAGAAATTCCTGACGCAGATTGGGCACCTGCTCTTCCATTTTGCGAATCACTTCCACCGGAATGCGGCACACCCGCACCGCACCAATGGCCGAAGCGTGGTGCATATAGGGCTCCTGAATGAAGCACTCCAGCCCGATGAGGTCGCCGCGGCGCGCCACGCGCGTGATGCGGCGGGTGCCGTCCGGCAGCACGCGCTCCAACTTCACATAGCCGGTCTTGATGGTGTAGAGCCAGTCGCCTCGTTGCCCTTCGCTGAACAGCTGTTGTCCGGGGGCATATTGCATGTCGTCGATGACCTGATGGAAGGTGTCGAAGTCTTCCATGCGCAGCGCGCCGAACAGCGCAATGCGCCGCACGCCGCAGTTGCGGCAGTCGGAGGCGCCGCGCCAGGCGTTGACCACTTCGGTATGCGCCATGCGGTTGGCCGCGGGTTCCTTGCTGCGCGGCAGGGTGCTGCGCAGCTTGGTCAGCGGAATGACGGTGTTGGAGGGCGGTTTGGCGAAGAGGGTTTCCATAGCGGGCTTTCTTTGACTTGGCGCAATATTAGCGAATACTGATATTGCCTTGTCAATATAGGGATTTCACCGTTGGAACTAGGGAAAACCCTTGTTTTCTGAAAACTTCATTGCGTAAAGTCGATTTTTGCAGCGCACAAAAGTGCGGCAATTTGTCACATCAAAGATACAAATTGATGCATGTTTGCGACATTCGAAAATCGCGGTACGGATGACGCGCTCAATTCGGGTGGATGGCGCAGCGCATAAACTCCGAAGCTCTTTGATGAAAGGTTCGATCACCATGATGGATGTTCAAACCCTGGCCGCGCGCGATGTGCGGCGTGCGCTGGAAGAAGATGTGGGCACGGGCGATCTGACGGCCGCGCTGATCGCGCCAGATGCGGTGGCGAAAGCCACGGTGCGCAGCCGCGAGGCGGCCCGGCTGTGCGGCGCGCCGTGGGCCAATGCCTGCGTGCGCGCGCTCAATCCATCGGCCCATGTGGAGTGGCTGACGCCGGAAGGCGGCGCCCTGCAGGCCGATCAGGTCTTTCTGCAACTACGCGGCAATGCCCGCGCACTGCTCACCGCCGAGCGCACCTTGCTCAATTTTCTGCAGTTGCTCAGCGCCGTGGCCACGCGCACCGCCGAGTATGTGGACGCGGTGCGCGGCACGCGGGCGCAGATCGTCGATACGCGCAAAACGCTGCCCGGGCTGCGCCTGGCGCAAAAGTACGCGGTGCGCGTGGGCGGCGGCATGAATCATCGTCTGGGCCTGTTCGATGCGGTGCTGATCAAGGAAAACCACATCGCCGCAGCGGGCGGCGTGATGGCGGCGCTGCGACAGGCGCAGCAGGCCGCGGCGCAGGCGCAGTTCATCCAGGTCGAGGTGGAAACGCTGGCACAACTCGAAGAAGCATTGGCGGCGGACGCGCGCATGATCCTGCTTGACAATATGTCGCTCGATCTGTTGCGCGAGGCCGTGCATCTCAACGCCGGGCGCGCCGTACTCGAGGTCTCGGGCGGGGTCGATCTGCAGACCGTGCGCGCCATTGCAGAAACCGGCATCGACCGCATCTCGGTGGGCAAACTCACCAAAGACGTGCAGGCCGTCGATCTGTCGATGCGCTTCACTCCGGTCTAAGAGAGGGTGTGAACGAATCCGCCATGCCCGCTCATCGCACCCAAATCGTCCCACTCGGCGTTACAAATGCTCGCCGTGCCGACGGGCACGGCTGTGCTTTGCGCCATGATTGGAACCCTTTGGGCGCGCTGCTCGGCCACGCCGGATTCATTCACACCCTCTGACTCCCCCTCATTCGCTCAAAGGAAGCCCGCATGTCCGCCACCTTTGCCGTCACCTTCGACAGCCCCGTCACCGGCACGTCCCAAGCCTGGGCCCGCGTACCCGCTGAGCCCGATCCGGCCGAACGCGCCGCCCTTATGACCCGGTGCGCCGAGTTGTTGCACGCGCATGACGCGGCGCTGGTGGCGCACTACTACACCCATCCCGACTTGCAGGATCTGGCGCAGGCCACGGGCGGCCTGGTCGCGGACTCTCTGGAAATGGCGCGTTTCGGCGCCCGCCACGAAGCCAGCACCCTGGTCGTCGCCGGGGTGCGCTTCATGGGCGAGACGGCCAAGATGCTGTCGATGGACAAGCGCGTGCTCATGCCCGATCTCGATGCCAATTGCTCGCTCGATCTGGGCTGTCCCGCGCCGCAATTCAGTGCCTTCTGCGATGCCCATCCCGACCGTACCGTGGTGGTCTATGCCAATACCAGCGCGGCGGTGAAGGCGCGCGCCGACTGGGTGGTGACTTCGAGTTGCGCGCTTGACATCGTGGCCCACCTGCACGCCCGGGGCGAAAAAATCCTCTGGGCGCCCGACCGCCATCTGGGTGGCTACATCCAGCGCGAGACCGGTGCCGACATGCTGCTGTGGCAGGGCTCGTGCATCGTGCATGACGAGTTCAAGGCGCTGGAACTTGAACTGCTCAAGGCCGAGCATCCGAAGGCGCGCGTGCTGGTGCATCCAGAAAGCCCGGCGGCAGTGGTGGCGCTGGCCGATGTGGTGGGCTCGACCTCGCAGATTCTCAAGGCGGCGCGCGAACTCGACGCGCCCGAATTCATCGTCGCCACCGATGCCGGCATGTTCCACGCCCTGCAGCAGCAGAACCCGGGCAAGACCTTCATCGCCGCGCCCACCGCGGGCGTTGCGGCCACCTGCAAGAGCTGCGCGCATTGCCCGTGGATGGCGATGAACAGTCTGGCCGGGCTGGCCCGCGTGCTGGAGAGCGGGACCAATGCCATCGAACTCGACCCGGCCTTGGCGGCGCGCGCGCGCCTGCCGGTGCAGCGCATGCTCGACTTCACCGCGGCGCAAAAGACCGCGGCTCCTGCGGGCAGTCTGGTTCCGGGAATTGGCGCGGCGTAGCTTGCGCCGACGCACCAACCCAACGCGCTACCGCGTTTTATTGAGGCGCTACCGCGTCTTCATGATGCGCGCCTTTTCCCGTTGCCAGTCGCGCTTGGCTTCGGTGTCGCGTTTGTCGTGGTCTTTCTTGCCCTTGCCCAGCGCCAGATCGAGCTTCACCCGGCCGCCCTTGTAATGCAGATTGATGGGCACCAGGGTGTAGCCGCGTTGCTCGACCTTGCCGATGAGCTTGCGGATTTCATCCTTGTGCATCAGCAGTTTGCGCGTACGCGACGCATCCGGCCGCACATGGGT
>NZ_JBYCKI010000195.1:0-3720 GCF_057473305.1 Thiomonas sp. TH-17 | reverse complement strand
TGCAAATTGGCCTGGCGCATGAGTGCGGCGTTGGTCTGAAGCTGGTGCAGCACCCGGGCGCTGGGGTGGGCCAGTGGGCGGATGCCGCCGGCCGGGCTGTCGCCGAAGTTCCAGTCATCCTCATTTTTGTGGAAGGCTTTGAGCGGATCGGGCGCGGCGAGAATGGCGGCAGCCTTGCCCGGGCTGCTGGCTTCGAGCTGCCCCACCGGAATCCACCGCAACTGCAATCCGCCTTTGCCGACTTTGGCCCGCGTGGCCAGATAGAGCTTGTGCGAAAACGGGCAATTCGGATCGAAAAAGATGTAAACGATGCGCGGCCCGACGCCCTCCTGTATCCAATACGCCGAGCCGATCGCCTTGAGCAGCTTGGCCGCCCGCGCCGCCTCGGGGTCGGCCGACCATTCCGCGCTGGAATTCGCCGCCTTTGCCGAAGGCGCCTGCCAAAGCAGCGGCAGGGTTGCGGCGGGCCACACCAGGGCTAGCCGCAACAGACGCCGCCGTGACCGCGAGATCGGCCGTGCGCAAGGCGCATGAGGAACGAGGGCGTTCTTATCAGACACGACGGCCTCCTTGGAGTTGCGGCTTCAAAGTCACGGCTTCACATTAAGCAGCGTCACGCCGCCTGTAAAGCACAGTTACCCTGAGTCGCGCCCCAGCAGGGCCGCCCTCATTCCGGGATGAACACCTTGCCCGCAGCGATGGCCTTGAGGGTGAGCACAAAGAGCAGGGCGATGAGCGCGGAGGTCAGGGCCAGCAGCGCGCCGCCGAGGCCCATGAGAAACCCGCTGCCGATCTTGCTGCCCATGGTCAGCGAGGCGATGGTGATGGCGGCCATTGGGAAGGAATAGGCCCACCACGACATGAAGAACGGCACCTTGCGGAACTGCGGGATTTGATAGAACAGCAGCAGCGTGGTGAACAGCGCCACATAGAACAGCACGCGGGCGAAGTGGTCGACCACGCCGCCATCCAGCGCCAGATACGACAGGAAGCCGACCGCCGGTGGCGCGATGAGGATGAACAGCGTGGGCAGCAGCTTGGCGGGCACCGGCGGGTGGAAGAAGAAGCGATTCATCATCACCGTGAGCAGCACGATCCAGAACACCAGCCCGACGCTGAAAAAGAACCAAGAAATTTCGGGCGAACCGTGCGTCATGCCGGCAATGGGCACCAGGATGTTGCCCACCACCGGAATGAACCAGGCCGGGGTGGAGTGCTGAATCTGGTAGTGCGAGTGGTGAATCCACGACGACATGATGACCACGGTAAACACCAGATGCAGCGCCACGCCGCCCCACCACATGGCCCACGACAGACCGGGCAACACATGCAGAAAGGCGATGGACAGCAGGATGGCGCTGATCGAAATGGCCGGGAAAAAGCTGATGCGCACCGGGTGGTTGAACTCCGCCACGAATTCGCCCGGATAGCGCGCCACCTTGGCCGCGTAACCGAGCAGCAGCACGACAAACAGCGCCAACGCGGCATAGCTCAGGCCGATGCCCACGCCGTGCGGCATGGCGAGCACCTGGGCCGACTTGTGCCAGGCGATGGCCAGGCCGGCCGTGCCCATGACGGTTGCGAACAGGGTGATGGGAAAGTGGGCCAGCCAACTACTGGCGTGCGCCGGTTCGGCGGATTGCGGTGCGGGAGTGGTGGACATGGTGGGCAATAGTTGAGAAAAACGGTACGGAATTGTGGGCGCGCGGTCGCTGCTTGATATTGATCGAACGCAATATTGAAAAATTTTGATACATGACTGTGACTGCGGTCACATCCCCTGCAATACGAGCCCCATTTCTATACTCCCTGCATGAAATCACTTTCCGATTTGCGTAAAGACTACAGCCGGGCCGAACTGGACGAGGCTCACGCCGAGGCCGATCCGTTCAAACAGTTCGAGCACTGGCTGCAGCAGGCCATGGACGCGCAGGTGCCCGAGCCCAACGCCATGACCCTGGCCACCGTGGGCGAAAACGGCCGCCCTTCCACACGCGTCGTGCTGATCAAACACGTCGATGCGCGCGGCATCGTCTGGTACACCAACTATCACAGCCGCAAGGGCCGTGAGCTGGCGGCGCACGCCTTCGCCGCGCTGCAGTTTCACTGGGTGGAGCTTGAGCGGGTGGTGCGCATCGAGGGGCGGGTGGAGCAGGTCAGCGCCGAAGAGTCGGACGCTTATTTCGCCAGCCGACCGCTGACCTCGCGCATTGGCGCCTGGGCCTCGCCGCAGAGCGAGCCCATCGACGGGCGCGGCACCCTGCTCAAACGCGCGGCCGAATTCGGTCTGCGCTATGGCATCAGCCCGCCGCGTCCGCCGCACTGGGGCGGCTATCGCCTGATTCCCGATGCCTGGGAGTTCTGGCAGGGGCGACCCTCCCGCTTGCACGACCGGCTGGCGTATGCGCTGCGGGCCGATCGCAGTTGGCAGCGCCAGCGCCTGGCGCCTTGAACCTCGCGTCAGTCGTCGAGCAGTTCCAGCGTGGCCGCGCTGTCGGCACGGCGGATGGCGACGCGCAGCTCCACATATTCGGGCAGCTCGCTCATCGGCGTCGGGTCGGCTTCGCAGGCGCAGCCGGGAATGATGCTGAAGTAGCTCAGCCCCGCCTTCACCTGCAGATTGTCGTCGCCTTCACTGCGCTGCAGCACCATCAGGCTGACGTCGTCGGTCAGGGCGTGGCTGCCGCGGCGTATGCCCTGCTGCAACGGGCCGATCAGTGCCCCGGTCTGTTGCAGCTCGGCCAGCAACACCGCGCCGAAATCGGGCTGAGCCCAGGCGCTGTGCGCGGCAGGTAGGGTGAGCTTCATGGTGGACTGAGTGCTGATGGTGAAATTCTGCGGCATTATTGATGGCGTCGATCCATTCATACAACAGGGAGACCCACATGCCTTCACCTCAATCCATTCATCGCCGTCAACTTTTGCGGATATTGGCGGCCGCCCCGTTGGTGGCCACCTGGCCCGCCGCCCAGGCGCAAAGCGCCCGGCAGGCCGAGGGCATTCTGGCGAATATCAGCAAGGCCACGTTTATTGCCGAGGGTACGGGGCAGCGCGCGCTTTATATTTTTTTCGACCCGAACTGTCCGTTCTGTCATGAGCTGTTCAAGAAGCTGCGCGCCTTCGTGGGCAAGGACGGGGTGCAGTTCCGCTGGATTCCGCTGGGCATGCTCACCCCCAGCAGCCTGCCCAAGGCCGCGGCGATTCTGCAGTCGCCCGATCCGCTGAAGGCGTTCCACAAAAACGAGAACGACTACGACTTCGCCGCCAATGGCCAACCCGGCGGCGGCATCGAGCCGGCTGCCGCCATAGCCCCCAAGGTGCGCGCCGAACTGGCGGCCAATCTCGCGCTTTACAACAGCGAAAAACTGTTTGGCGTGCCGGTGGTGATCTGGCGCAAGGCCGATGGCCGTGCCGACATGATGATCGGCGTGCCCTCGGATGCGCAGATTCAGATCATGCTCAAAGAGGTGAGGTAGAGGCCTGAAAGCGCCCCCAGACCTGCCGCGTTCGCGTCAGCCCCCCGAGAGGGGGATGAGGCCCGCGGCTCCAAGCTGCCCTGCGGCAGCTTGGACGGAGCCGAATCCGAGCAGCTTGCTAGCTGCGAGGTGGACAAGAAAACTTGGGGCGGCCCTGCGTTTTCTCATGAGGCGCGCGATGCAGCGCCTGCATCACGTCGCTCTGGGTGATCATGCCGACCAGCCGCGCCGAGGCGTCGATGAC
>NZ_JBYCKI010000194.1:0-6978 GCF_057473305.1 Thiomonas sp. TH-17 | reverse complement strand
TGCACTTCAGCCCGCAACTGGTCGATTACGTGGTGGCGCACGAAGTGGCGCATCTGCGCGAAATGAACCACAGCCCGCGCTTCTGGGCGCATGTGGGCAGCCTCTACCCCGAATACCGTCAGGCGCGGCAGCATTTGCGACAGGCCGCCCTGCCGCCGTGGGAGTGAGCGGGTGTGAACAAATCCGCCAGCTTCCCATGACGCCCCTGCTCTTCCTGCTGCTGCACCTCACCCTGGCCCTGACCTGCGCGGTGCATGTGCTGCTGCGCGCGCATCGTCAGCCCGAGTCGCGGGTGGCCTGGCTGCTCATGCTGGTGGCCTTTCCCTACCTCGGCGTTCTGGCCTATCTGTTGTTTGGCACGACCCAGATCGGCCGCCGACGGGCCGAGCGGCTGAGCGCCGTCGCCCGCGGCCTGCCCCGCCCTGAAACCGCTCCCGGCTGGCCCGCAAACGCCGCGCTGCCGCCCGACCAGGACGCGCCGCTGTTTCGCCTCGGCACGTCGATCAGCGGCTACTCGGCGGTCGGCGGCAACCGAGCCGAGCTGATGGCCGACTCGAATGCCGCCATCGCCCGCATCGTGGCCGACATCGACGCGGCGCAGCACAGCGTGCATCTGCTCTTCTACATCTGGCTGGACGATGGCAACGGCCGCCGCGTGGCCGATGCTCTGCGCCGCGCCGTCGCTCGTGGCGTGAGCTGCCGCGCTCTGGTGGACGATCTCGGATCGCACGCATTCATCCGCAGCGCGCAGTGGCCTGCTCTGGCCGCCGCTGGCGTGCAGGTGCTGCGGGCGCTGCCCGTGGGCAATCCGCTGCTGCGCGCGCTGCGGGGCCGCATCGACCTGCGCAACCACCGCAAGATCGTCGTCATCGACAACCGTCTGAGCTACTGCGGCAGCCAGAACTGCGCCGACCCCGCCTTCCTGCCCAAGGCGAAATACGGCCCCTGGGTCGATCTGTTCGTGCGCTTCGAAGGCCCGGTGGTGCGCCAGAACCAGCACCTCTTCGCCACCGACTGGATGGGCAACGGTGGCGACGACCTCACCGCCCTGCTGGCCGAGCCCTTGCCGCAAATCCAAAACGGTCAAGACGGCTTCATCGCCCAGGTCATCGCCACCGGCCCCACCGACCGAAGGGCGGCCATGCCCGAACTGTTCGAGTCGCTCATCTTCGCCGCGCGCCACGAGCTGGTCATCACCACGCCGTATTACGTGCCCGTGCCCGCGCTGCAGGCCGCGCTGTGCGCCGCGGCCAACCGCGGAGTATCGACCACGCTCATCCTCCCCGCCCGCAACGACGACTTCGCCGTGGCCGCCACTTCGCGCAGCCACTACCGCGCCCTGCTCGAAGCCGGCGTGCAGATTCACGAGTTCAGCCCTGGGCTGCTGCACACCAAGTCCATCACCGTAGACGGCCATCTCAGCCTCATCGGCTCGGCCAATATGGACCGGCGCAGCTTCGACCTGAACTACGAAAACAACATCCTGCTGCTCGACGCCGGAATCACCGCGGCATTGCGCGAGCGGCAGGCGCAGTATCTCGCCAGCAGCCGCCGCATCACCCTGGACGAAGTGGCCGCCTGGAGCGCGCCCAGGCAACTTTGGCAGAACGCTCTGGCCATCGTGGGGCCCATTCTGTAAGCGGTGCTGGGCGGCCGACAACGCGCAGCCCGCCCGCGCGCTACGCTTTGGGGCCACGCCTTACTTCACAGGATTCCTCATGCGATTTCTCCACACCATGCTGCGCGTCGGCGACCTGCAGCGCTCCATCGATTTCTACACCCAGGTCATCGGCATGAAGCTGCTGCGCAGCACCGACCGCCCCGAGCAGAAATACAGCCTGGCCTTCCTCGGCTTCGAGCCCAACCCGGCGCAGGCCGAGCTGGAGTTGACCTACAACTACGGCGTCGATCAATACGACCTCGGTACCGCCTACGGCCACATCGCTCTGGGCGTGGATGACGCAGCCGCAGCCTGCGCACGCATCAAGGCGGCTGGCGGCAAGGTCACCCGCGAGGCCGGCCCGGTAGCCGGAGGCAGCACCATCATCGCCTTCGTGCAAGACCCTGACGGCTACAAGATCGAGCTGATCCAGCATGGCACCCTCTGAAGAGCACACGGGAGCGCTGGCGCTCGATGGCCCGGCCTCCCGCGAAAAGCTCTATCGGCTGATCTACCCGGCTCGCGTGCTGGGTATGGTGCTGGCCGGGCTGCCGGTGGCCGCCGTGCTGCTTGAACAGCATGCGACGGCGATGCTGTGGACGCTGCTGGTGCTGACCTTCTTGGTTTGGCCGCACCTTGCTTACGCACAGGCGCGCAGCAGCGCCCAGCGCTACGCGGCGGAGAAGCGCAATCTCCTGTTTGACTCGTTCCTGGTCGGCTTGTGGATCGCGCTGATGCACTTCAACCTGCTGGTCGGCCTGGTGCTGGCCGTGGTCACCACGCTCGACAAGGCCTACACCCTGATTCGGCGCTGGTGGCTGTATTCGCTATTGCTTCTGATGCTCACCGCGGTTGCAACCGGGCTGCTACTGCACCGGCCCGTGCAGCTCGAAAGTTCGCTGTTGGTGCAGGTGAGCATTCTGCCCTTGATGTTCGTCCATACTTGGGTCAACACCTACCGTGGCACGCGGCTGATGCGCACCATCGCCCGGCAGAACCGACAGCTTGCCGAGCTGCGCCGCACCGATGCACAGACCGGGCTGCAGGCGCGCGAACACTGGATCCTGCGCGCCACCGAAGCTCTGACCACCTGGCAGCCGGGAGCGGAGCCGGTCACTCTGATGATCATTGATATCGACCGGTTCAAATCCATCAACGACACCTATGGCCATACCGTAGGCGACGAAGTGATCGGCGCGGTCGGCGCGGTGATCGGGGCCAACGTTCGTCCGCAGGACAGTGCAGGGCGTTACGGCGGCGATGAGTTCGCCGTGGTTATCGGCCCTGCGCCCGAGGGCTCGGCCCGCATGATTGCCGAACGCATCCGCCAGCAGGTCGAACAGTTGCACTTGCCTAGAGCTCCCGATCTGCGCTTGAGCAGCAGCATCGGTCTGGCTGTGGCACAACAGGAACGCACAACGTTGCGCAGCTGGATCGACGCCGCCGACGGCGCGCTCTACCGTGCCAAGGAGCTTGGCCGCAACCGCGTGGTCGAGGCCGACTGAGAGCGCCCTTCCGGTTGGCCCGATGGCCTTTCAGCGAAGGCGAGTCATCGGCGCCGGGTATGCTCGCTCCATGCAATCCTGGTTATTTCTGTTCGGTGCGATAGCCGCCGAAGTGATCGGCACCACCGCGCTCAAGGCCACGCACGGCTTCACGCGTCTGGCCCCTTCGATCGTGGTCGTGGCGGCTTACGCCCTGGCGTTTTACCTGCTGTCACGCACCATGCAGACCATCCCGATGAGCATTTCCTATGCCGTCTGGTCGGGCGTGGGCATCGTGCTCATCACCCTGATCGGCTATGTGGTCTACCACCAGTCGCTCGACTTGCCCGCGCTCGTCGGGCTGGGGCTGATTCTCGCCGGGGTGCTGGTCATCCACCTGTTCTCCAAATCGGTGGCGCATTAAGGCGCTACCCGAACGCTGCTACGCGGCCAGATCAATCGACTGCGGTGGTTGATCTCAGAATAAATATCCGTTGGTTTTGTTGAGCGCGCCGTCTTATCTTTTGGTCATGTTGACGCGCGCAACTGCCGCGCGATTGTTTCGGAGCACTATCCCATGACCTCACCCCTCGCTTCGCGCCGCCTGGCGCTGCAATCCACTCTCGTCGCGGGCCTTGGCCTGACGGCGCTTGGCGCAAAAACCGCCCAGGCCGCTTCGGCGCAAGAACGTTTCATGCCGCAAGGTGCCAGCACGCTGGCCGAGCTCGGCAAAAAACTGGCCGCCGCCCCGCGTCGCCGCGACTTCAAGACCACGCAGATGATTCTGGAAAACCGCGACGAGTGGGACGCCGAGGCGCTCGATCTGGTGCTGGCCTACGCCGGTCAGCCCAAGCAAGTGTGGAACAACACCAATCTGGAGGGGCCGTGGCTCAACCTCATGCGCAACTCGATGAACGCGCAGATCTGGTCGTTCAAGCATCCCGATTTTCTGGCCGTTTCGGCCACGCACGGCCCGGCACACCTCGCGTTGTATGACGATGCGCTGTGGGCCAAATACCAGTTGGGCAGTCTGACCAAGGGCAAGGCCAAGACCAATACCTGGATCAAGACTTCTCCCGCTGCCGCTGCCGACCCCAAATCGGTCGAAGACGCCAAGGGCGTGTATTCGCCCGCCGACAACAGCATCACCGTGCTGCAAGAGCGTGGCGCGGTGTTTCTGGCCTGCCACAACGCCATCTGGGAGCTTACCGGGCATCTGCACGCCATCGGTCACAACCCCGACAAGATCTCGCACGCGCAGATGGCTGCCGAATTCACCAACCATCTGATTCCCGGCGCCGTGCTCACTCCCGGCATCGTGGCCACGCTGGTCGAGCTCGAAAACGCGGGTTATCGCTACGCCGGTTGAGCGTTCGCTGCGCACCCGGTCGCTTCAATCCATCCCATGAGAAAACGCAGGGCCGCCCCAAGTTTTCTCATCCCCCTCGGGGGGCCTGACGCACAGCGGCAGGTCTGGGGGCACTCTTTCTAGATTCATAACTGGAGACTTTCATGCGTCGTATCCCTCTCGTCTCAAGCGCCCCCTTGCTGGCCGCGCTGCTGCTGGCCCTGCCGGTGCTTGCCCACGCGCAACAGGCCGACACCGGCTGGCAGGGCAAAGTGCATGCCCCGCAATACAAGGAAACCATCTTTCCGCCCTGGCAGCACGGCGCCAACAACCCCGCGCTGAACAAGGGCCTGGAATTCACCGTTCCCGAAATCAACGATCTGCCCGACTTTCATGGCGATCTCGATCATCCCAAGCTGGTGATCTTCGTGGCCGGTAACTACTACTTCGCCATGGCGCCGCTGGTGCAGGCCTTCGAGAAAGAGCATCCCGACTTCAAGGGCCGCGTGTTCTACGAAACCCTGCCCCCCGGCATTCTGCTCAAGCAGATGAAGGCGGGCGGCACGATCACCGTGGGCAATATGACCTGGACGGTCAAGCCCGATGTGTTTGCCGCCGGGCTGAAAAAGATCGAGGCGGGCATTCACCATGGCGTGCTCACCGGCAAAGCCATCCCCTATGTGAGCAACGACCTCACCATCATGGTGCCCAAGGGCAATCCGGCGCACATCACCGGGCTGGCCGATCTGGGCAAGCCCGGCGTCACCCTGTCCATGCCCAATCCCGCCTGGGAAGGCGTGGCGCGGCAGATCGAGGCCTCGCTGAAAAAAGCCGGGGGCGATGCGCTGGAACAGGCGGTCTATGACACCAAGGTGAAGAATGGCGAGACCACGCTCACCCACATCCACCATCGCCAGACGCCGCTTTATCTCATGCAAGGCGTGGCGCAGGCCGGTGTCACCTGGAAATCAGAAGCCATCTTCCAGGAGCAGGCGGGCCACCCCATCAGCAACGTGCCCATTCCCGCCGATCTGAATACCACGGCGATATACGCCGCCGCAGTGGTCAAAGGCGCCGCACACCCGAAAGCGGGTCTGATGTGGGCTGAATTCCTGCGCTCCCCCACGGCACTGAAAATTTTTGAGCGCTACGACTTCAAGCCGGTGTCGGCTCACAAGCCCGGCTGAGCGGTTCCGTATTCGCAGTTTGGCCCTTCGTTCGCCCCCGCCGCAAGGCCGGGGCGATTTTTTGTCTTGTGCGGCGCGTCCGCCCTACCCGTAGGGCTCGTGAAAGTGTGAACTCGAGTGTGAACATTTGCACGTTTTGGCGACTGTCAGCAAAAACCCGGTGAAGTGGGCGGGAGTAGGCTTGATTTTGGCGGGGGGCGGTAGCACACTGAATCTGACAGCTCAATCACAACCGCGCAACGGACAAGCGCCGAAGCGCACAACACAGGAGATCGAACCACCCTACACACCGTCCCGGCAAGGCGCCCGCCCTGCTGTTTCCTTTCTTTCCGAAATCAGGAGCCTCACTATGAATCTGACCATCAGCGGCCACCATTTGGATGTCACCCCCTCCCTGCGCAGTTACGTCGAAACCAAACTTGATCGCGTGGTGCGGCACTTCGATCAAGTGGTGAATGTGAACGTGCTACTCAGTGTGGAAAAGCTCAAAGAAAAGGAAAAGCGCCAGCATGCCGAATGCAATCTGATGGTCAAGGGCAAATCGATCTTCTGCGAAAGTCAGCATGAAGACCTCTACGCGGCCATCGACACCTTGGTCGACAAGCTGGACCGGCAGGTGGTGGAGCACAAGAACCGCTTGCGCGATCACCAGGCCACTGCGGGCAAACATCTGGCGAGTTGATCGCTTTTTGCTGATGTTGACCCTTGCCGCGAATCCGCAACGGAGTTCCCTGACCGGATTCGCGGTGGGGACGAACTGCCGCAAAACCCGTTTAAACTCGCTTTCCTCTTTGGCCCAAGCGTGATCCCATGAACCGTCTTGCCCAGATTTTGCCGCCGACCCATGTGCAACTCGACGTGGACGTCAGCAGCAAAAAACGTGCGTTTGAATACGCCGGACTGCTGTTTGAAAACAGCCTTGGCCTCAACCGGGCGCTGATTACCGACAATCTGTTCGCCCGCGAGCGGCTGGGCTCTACCGGGCTCGGTCAGGGCGTGGCGATTCCGCATGGGCGCATCAAAGGGCTCAAGCAACCGAGCGCCGCCGTCATTCGCCTGCGTCAACCCATCGCCTTCGAGGCGCCGGACAATCTGCCGGTGTCGCTGCTGGTGGTGCTGCTGGTGCCCGAAAGCGCGAATGCCAAGCACCTCGAGTTGCTGTCGACCATCGCAGAAATGCTCTCCGATACCGATCTGCGCGAACAACTCCTGAGCGAAGCCGACGCCGCCGCGCTGCACCACCGCATCAGCGTCTGGGCGCCTTTGCAAACCGCAGCATGAGCCTCAGTGGCGTCATCA
>NZ_JBYCKI010000193.1:0-7409 GCF_057473305.1 Thiomonas sp. TH-17 | reverse complement strand
GAAGCTGAGGCACACTACTGGCAGCAGCAAAACCGTCAGGCCCTGCAAGCCGCCTGACTCAAACCAAACAGCCTCCGCGAAAGCCGGGGCGGTTCAAAGCGCGTATCCTCGCTACCAGGCTCGTCGCCTGATCATTTGTCGACACCCTCTGAGCAAAGAAGATCAACGCGAGGCGCTGGAATACGGGCGCGCCGAAACTGGCCGCCCCGCTCATCTAGTCGAAAAGGGCGTGTGGGTGGTGTGGACGCTGCGCACCCTTTTCGAGTCGCTGCTCGCGGCCGACCTGACCTTCAAGGGCGGCACGTCGCTGTCCAAGGTTTACAAGGTCATCAACCGCTTCTCCGAAGACTATCGACCTGACCTACGATATTCGCAAGCTGATCCCGGATTTGATCGGCGCAGGCGGCGACCTGCCGGCCAGCCGCAGCCAGGTCGGCAAATGGACGCAAGCGGTGCGGCATCGGCTGCCCGACTGGATCACGCAAAACGTACAGCCGGTGCTGCAAGCAGCCTTGACGCGCGAGCGTCTGGATGCCGGCTCGAACTCGGCGGGCAGGAAAACGACAAACTGCTTCTCCACTACCCTGCCCTGACGCAAGGAACTGGTTACGTGGCGCCCGTCTCAGAGCTTCTTCGCTATACCCATGTGATTCATCAACTCGGCCAGTTGTGATACTCGCGTTCTCGCTTCGTCCAATTTCTCGCGGCTGAGGCGGTTCTCCATCCATGTAGGTTCATGGGCCTCGACACCTGTGTTGGCCTTGAACTCCTGCTTCATGTGCTGAGTATTGCCTTCAGTTTCGATGCCGAGGATGTGCAATAGCCATGCTTCCAGGCAGGGATGTGCTTCAATTACGCTGACTGGATGTTTGCCAACACGGGCTTTTCGTGCTCTGGCACGCAGTTCATCGTTCCAGTCGGTATCGGTATCCAGCAACAGCACGACCTTGTCGTAGGCGCGGTTGTTCTTCGCGCGGCGCAAGCCAGTGTCCAGGGCATGCTTGCCGCCTTTGCCTTTGGCGTTGTGTTCCTGTACGGCACGCCCTAGTGCGTGGGCATACGTGCGCTTTACAAAGCGGACGAATGCCACCTCGGCATCGCCCTCGCAGACGATGAGCAAGGTTTCCTTGACGGTGCGCGCCTTGGTGGATAGTGAAGGCGTCATAGTTGCGGCACGGCTCCATAGGCACCGCTCATATATTTTGCATACAAATTGTCTTGGACACGTACACCGCCCATCGTGTCCAGCCGCCAAGCCTCACTCTCGCAGTTCTTCTTCTCGACAAGAAAAACCTGGGATTTGCCAAGCAAGCTCATCACCTCGATTGAATGACTGGTAAAGATGATCTGAGCGTTGTGCGGGTTGGTATGCGGGCTGGCGAACAGATCGAGCAGGGGTTCGATCATGTGCGGGTGCATGTCGCTTTCCAACTCGTCGATCACTGCGATACCGCCGCTGGCCAGCACACTCAACAGATACCAGAGTTGGGTGAACGCCGTCCGCGTGCCGCTGGACTCCTCCATCATTTGAAGCTCGTGCCGCGAGCCATCCTTCAAGGTGTGGACGCCGAGAACTTGATATTGTGCGGGTAGTTTTGTGCCTTCTGGGAACTTCATTTCCGGTGGCACGTTGATGTCCAGCTTTCGGATCTCCACGCCGGACAGGCCGAAATCCAGGTCGTGCAACAGCGTTTCCATCTGCGCCTTCAAGGCAGCATTTTCATGGAAGAAAATGGACGCATTCACGAAGCCGAGGTTGGGATCGACGCGACCCACCTGCATGATGTTGCTGGCGACGTTGGCACCGACCAAGCGTTGCGCGACCTCCACGCCGTACTGTGCTGCTGTCGAAATCAGCGAGGCATTCGGGCGAACCTTCTTCGCCTCGGCAGGGTTTAGGCCGAAACCATCCTGCTTGATGACGTATTCCTTCGAGGCTTCGTCCCAATCCCGCTCGAACACATAGGAGTACTTCGCCCGCTTTTTGTTCGGGCGCTTGTAAACGGCCTCGTGCAGCACACGTTCCGCAGTCGCCTTCAGTTCGTAGTGCCACAGCGTGCCGCCTAGGTCGTCGGCTTCAATCTCGAACTCTATCGGCTCGTGTGGTGTGGAGAAATGCGGCTTGATGGGCATTGGTGCGTTCGGGATGCTCTGCAGGAACGAGTGCTTGATGAACCAGCTCAAAAACGCCACAGGTTTGATGAGCGACGTCTTACCGGCACCATTGGCACCGATCACCGCCATGGCCGTAGCAAGACGGTGACCGGTTGGCGATCGCGCATCCCAACCGTGCGACCTCGCCTTTTGGGTCAGCGCAAAAGACACCTCGGTCCGCTCCTTGAACGAAAGGAAGTTCTTGAACGCAAATGAGTGAAGCATGGCCAGATCCCATGAAACGGCCACCACTTGGCCGTGAAACTAATTTTAAGACAAAAAAATGTCCATTTTCAAGTTTCATGACCGGACTGGGCGGTAGGGATGTGCGGTGCAGCCCGCCGGAGCCTGAGGTTTCCCCACATCATTCGGTTGCTGCATTCATGCCAGTCGCGGCCTCCAGGGGGGTCGCCGGTGCGCCTCGGTCACCGCTGTCGGGCGGCCAGCCGCGCCGCAGCAGCTCCCAACCGATACGCCACAGGCTCAAGGTGGGACGTGTCGCTGCACGGCGGATGGCCTGACCATGCGTCAACAGCCGCTGGTCCTGCCGCTGCTGCCGTGCCAGCAGACCCTGCCACCACGCCAGCACACTGGCCAGCGCATGCAGCAGGATCAGGATTTCCATGCGCGGCGCCTTGCGCGTGAGCGAATGGCGCAAGGCCGCGCCATGCCGAGGGTCTTTGAGATCGCGGAAACTTTCCTCGATCTGCATGCGCCGGGCATCGTCGCGCACAACCTCCTCGGCGCTGAGATCCAAGCGCCGGAGAGACGGCCAGCACCCAGGGCTCGCGCGCGCCACGCGCATGCGCCCGCGCCGCGCTGCTGCGCCGCGGCCGGCCATGCACACCCCGGTCCTTGCGTCTGCGGTGTGGCAGGTTGCACACCACCAGCCGCGCCCACTGCGGCTGCGTCTTGCTGATCTCGCACAGCCCCAGGTCCAGCACCTAGCCGTCCTCTGAACCGCCCCGGCTTTCGAGGAGGCACCACACTTCGAGAAGCTGCAGCGGCAAAAAGTTCTAACCCCAACGCGCCGCCACATACGTCATCACCCAGCGCACTGCGACGGTGTCGCGCGTGATCGGCTTGCCCAGATCATCCACGCACTTGATCCGCATCCGTGGCACGGGCTGGGTGTCGCCATTGAGGTCCCGCAATGCCACCGTGCTGCGACGGACCTCGATCCGCACCCGTGCCGAGTTGCCGAGCCGCCCTGCCCGCTCGATCTCGTCATCATCGGCCAGCGTCATGCGCCCGCGCTCGCGCTCACTGGTGTACATCCACTTCCCGATCAGCCAACGGAACTCCTCCTCCTTCCCGGTCCGCAGATCCTCGAGCCACCTGCAGAGCATCATGGCCGCGGTCGTCGCCGATCCGGCCGCCAGCGCCGGCGGCACCCAGTTCGTGCCATGGCACAGCACCAGCACATGACGGGGTACGGCCGATCCCTTCTTGCCGGAGCGAATGCAGGAGAGTCGTTCGAGGCCCGCACGATAGGCGGCCTCCTCCTCAACGGACACCAGGCGATGACCGTCGCGCAGGGAGCGATCCACGAGCTCCACGCCTTCGAAGTGGATGCCGTCCCTGCCTTCGCCTTCGCCAGTCCGCACCTCGATCTCCGGCAGCGGCGATAGTGGCGTCTCGTCCCGGTCGATGCCGGCATCGTTCAGACGCTGCTCGATCCGGTCCCGGAGTGCCCGGTTGAGTCGATGCCGTCGGGTGGCCCCATCCCCCGGCGCGTCATCGGCCTCCCGGATCTCCGCCACCCACCGATGCATCGTGGCCTTGCCGCCCAGCCGCTGCTCGAAGCTGCGGCGCATGTCGAGATCATCGAGCTTGTGCAGCACCCCGTGGAGTGCCACGCAGAGCACGTGGGTGTAATGGCGGATCGTCGTGTTGGGATGGGAATGACCCACCAGCGCTGCGACGGCACGCAAGCCCTGCCCGGCATCCCCCTCGGGTCCGAGCAGCCCCTGCATCCGCGCTTCGCCGATCTTCAGGCCCTCCAGCCACGGCAGCGCTTGACGCAATCCATCGAGTCCCGCCGGCCGCCACAGCAAGGTCAGCACCAGTCGGCTGACCAGCGTGTGGCGCAGGTGGTGCGAACCCATGCTGTCGTCCCGGGTGACCGCCTTGATCAGTCGGCTCAGCGCGTCGTAGAAATTGTTGGGATCCGCGCTGGTCTCGGCATCCGGATCGATCAGCTTCTGATACCGCTGTTCGCTGGCCACCTGCATCCACGCCCGGGTGCCCTCCTCCGCAAAACCGATCGGCAGCACGCGATCGGCCCAGGCCGTCTTCAGCGTGTGATCGCCATACGCCTGCACCCGGCACAGGTCCTCCTGCACATCGACGGCGCGCAGGTGCGCACTCTCGGCGCGGCGCAAGCCGAAGGTGACCATCAGCTCGACATGGCGCTGCGCACTCGTGCGCAGGGCGGCGTTGCCGATCCCGGAGGTCGCCGAGAGCAGGCGCGCGTGCAGGTGACGCAGTTCCTCCGCACTGAGGATCTTGGCCGAGACGGCACGCTCGGGCGCGGCACCGAGGTCGCCGATCGCGAAGTCGGCATGGTCGGCCTTTTCGTCGCTCAGAAATCGATGGAACTGGAACCAGGCGCCGTGCTGCAGCCGGTCCGGAAACTGCTCGCGGCTGATCTCCTGCAACTGCGCCAGGATGTCCTGGTCGAACGCGCGCCAGTCCGGCGTCTGCTCGGTGAGTCCCAGCAGGGCACAGGCGATGACGCGCACGCGGTTCATGACGCTTCGCTTCTTCGGATCACTGACCCGGTGCGACCCGCAATCAGGGGGGGCGTCGATCAGCCACAGGGTCAAGCTACGCAGCAGCCGCTCGACGGGTGTCTTCGGCCGGTATTCACCAACCAGTCGCCGCCATTCGCCGCGGTAGGGCGTCTTGTGCCAGCCCAGCGCCTTCAGCACCGGCACGCGGTGCAGCACGTCCGCCGGCACGTCCGCCGGCAGGTTGGCCTTGCCGAGTTTCGGCCCACTCGTGGCCGGCAGCCCAGCGTCCACGCCGGTGCCGGATTGGCGGCCGGGTTCGAGGCCGGCGAGCCGACGCAGTTCGCCATCGCCGAGATCCTCGGTCTCGAGGCTGCCGCGTGCATAGGCGGCGAGAACCGGCGCGCCGTGCACCATGATGGATTGCGTGGCCGCGGCGGTCATCGCCGCCAGCGTAACCTTGGGGTCCCCGGCGCCGATCTGCGTGAGATAGGCCTTCAGGCATTGCTCGGCGCGGACGCGCCGACCCGAGGCCAATGTCTGCTGGAACAGCGGCGACAGCAGCATCCCCTGGATGTGCGCCCGCTCGATCGTCAGGTAGGCGGATGAGAAGTCATCCAGGAACACCGTGCGTTGCATGGTCTCCGGCCCCCCTTCCCGCTTGACGCGAAACACCTGGGTGCGGTTGGTCCCGTGCGCCAGAATCGGCGCGCCGGCCTTGATCTCGCGCAGCCAGGCATCGATCAGGCCCCACCGCGTCAGACCCAGCCGCCAGATGGCGAGCATCAGCAGCCGGCCGAGCTCCACCCGACTCCCGTCATCCTTGCGCTCCGCGTCGGGCGCGGATGGCCGCGGCGGCAGGCAGGCCAGGTCACGCGCGAAGGCCGGCAGCACGCGCGCCTCCAGATACTCGAGGGTCTGTAGCGCATCGCCATCGAGCAGGACCTTGTTGGTGAACAGGGGCCGGGGCCGCGAGACGAAGATCGGCACCTTCCACTTCGTGCGCAGATACTGGCACACGGACTCGGCCACTTCCCGCTGCCGCTCCACCGGTTCGGATTGCTGCGCGCGGACGACTGCGCGCGCCAGGGCCAGGGCTGCCGGTGCGCGATCCATGGTCGTGGCGGTGTCCCGTTCCATGGCATCGAAGAGTGCTTCGTCGGCTCTGCGCAGTAACTCCCCGGGATCCAGCTCGGGCGTTGGATCCTTCGATGGCGCCGCGGCCCTGGTGGCGGCGCGGCCGGCCGTCGACGCCGGGATCAGCGCCCGCGGACGCGGCGTTCGAACCCGCTCCGCCAGGGACAGGGGCTCGAATCCCAGGCGTTGCTCGAGCGCTTCCTGCAACGCGATCCACGCCGCGTGAAATCGCCCGGGATCGAATGTGCTGGTTGCATCCCAGGCGTGCCGGCCACGCACCCAGTGGCCGAGCTCGGCATCGCGGAACCGACCCGGCAGGTGACCCGACAACGAGCGCACGAGCTTGCGGCCCCAGTTGGCAGGCAGTGGCGTCAGATGCTCAGCCCCTTCCTGGTAACGCGGCTGGTAGGGCACGACATCCCGCTTGCGGTTTGCGTTGATCGGACGGATGTACTGCAGCCGCACTTCGGTGCCCTGCTCCGAGACGACCAGCGGATCCAGCGCCGGCACCGCGATCGCCAGCTCGCTGGTCAGCGCCACGTACGCCTCGATCTGGCCCCGCAAGCCGCGCGTCAGCGGCACGAGCCGGTCGGTGGAGCGGTCAGCACGGTGTTTATCGGCCACCAGGGCCCAGTTGCCGGCCAGGATGATCCGCGGGACCGGCGCCAGGCTGCGCCGGTGGGCCAGACCCAGGCCCAGCCAGTAGGACAGGTACAGCGTCATCAGGTTGAACGCACGCGGCCAGTCCTGAGCCGTCTCGGCGGCGCGCATCCGCGACTTGACTTCGGCGAAGTACCTGGTCAGCGCCGCCTCATCGAACGCGTGTTGCGCGCCGATCCACGCATCCGGCAGCTCCGGCGCGGTCGCCTCCGGCAGCGCGCCGACGAGAGACGCGGCCGCATCACGCCACCAGCTCTCGATCTGCGCATGCGGGTAGGCCGCGTAGTGGATGATGTTGCGCGCATTGGCTTCCGCGCCGGCCGTCACCACCCCGAGCACACCCAAGTCCCCGCCGGTCTGCGCGTTGAGCGCCCGCAGCAGGGCACTGCGGACACCCTTGGCCGTGACGCGCAGCGCCGGCGCGAGGTCGCGCAGCAACCGGTACGCCTGCGCCGCGATGGCTTTCGGGGAATGCTGCGGGGGAGCCCGGATCGCCTCCAGCAGCGGTTGCCATGCCGGCGGCAGCGGCAACGACAGCGTCGTCGCCCGTGGCCGGCAAAACGGCGGCGGCACCTTCTGTGGTCGGCGCAGATCCGGCTTGCCGGCACGCACGTGCACGCGGTGCCGCGACCGGTCGATGACCACGTCCACCTTCGGCGTGAATTGCGGCTCGCCGTCCTCGATCGATGGCCGCGCGACCTCCTCCAGCGCCCGGCCCGTCAGCAG
>NZ_JBYCKI010000192.1:0-11399 GCF_057473305.1 Thiomonas sp. TH-17 | reverse complement strand
GCAGGTGCGCCTCGTCGAAAAAGAACACCAGCTTGGGCTGATCGGGATCACCGATCTCTGGCAAACGTTCGAACAGCTCGGACAACAGCCACAGCAGAAAAGTGGCGTACAGGCGCGGCGCCTGGTAGAGCCTGTCGGCGGCGAGGATGTTGACCATGCCGCGCCCCTGGCCATCGGTCTGCATCAGGTCGTCGATATTGAGCATGGGCTCGCCAAAAAATTGGTCGGCGCCCTGGGTTTCGAGCTGCAGCAGCCCGCGCTGGATGGCGCCCACACTGGCTGCGCTGATGTTGCCGTACTCGGTGGTGAAGCTTGCCGCGTTGTCGCCCACCTCCTGCAGCATGGCGCGCAGGTCTTTCATGTCGAGCAGCAGCAGGCCGTTGTCGTCGGCGATCTTGAACACGAGGTTAAGCACCCCGGTCTGCGTCTCGTTGAGCTGCAGCAGACGCGCCAGCAACAGCGGCCCCATGTCGGAAATGGTGGCGCGGATGGGATGGCCCTGCTCGCCGAACACGTCCCACAGCGTCACCGGGCTGGCGCCGAAAGTCGGCTCGGGCAGGCCTAGGGTTTTGAGCCGTTCGGCCAGTTTGGGGCTCAGACTGCCCGCTTGTGAAATTCCGGTCAGGTCGCCCTTCACATCGGCCATGAACACCGGCGTGCCGATGCGCGAAAACGCCTCGGCCAGCACCTGCAGACTCACGGTCTTTCCGGTGCCGGTAGCGCCGGTGATGAGGCCGTGGCGATTTGAAAGGCGCGGCAGCAAGTGGCATTGCACCTTGCCGTGCTGGGCGATGAGGATGGGATCGGACATGGCGGTAGCCTGGGTGTGAGGGGGGTCGAGCGCACGGCGCGAAAGTAGAATTCGCAGTCTATCAACGCCCTCGCTGCACGCTGTCACCCTGCCGCAGGGCATCCCTCAGGAGCATCGCACCACCATGGCCGGACATTCCAAATGGGCCAATATCCAGCACCGCAAAGGCCGTCAGGACGAAAAACGCGGCAAGGTCTGGACCAAGATCATCCGTGAAATCTCGGCCGCGGCCCGTCTGGGCGGCGGCGACCCCAACGCCAATCCCCGCCTGCGCATGGCGGTGGACAAGGCCAAGGCGGCGAACATGCCCGCCGACACGGTGAAGAAAAATATCGACAAGGCCACTGGCGCGCTCGAAGGCGTGCACTACGAAGAAATTCGCTACGAAGGCTATGGCGTGGGAGGCGCGGCGATCATCATCGACTGCCTGACCGACAACCGCGTGCGCACGGTGGCCGAAGTGCGCCATGCGCTGTCCAAGAACGGCGGCAATCTGGGCACCGAGGGCTCGGTGGCCTTCCAGTTCAGGCATTGCGGACAGTTGGTGTTCGCGCCCGGCACCTCGGAAGACAAGGTGATGGAAGTGGCGCTCGAAGCCGGGGCGGACGACGTGATCGCGGATGACGACGGTGCCATCGAGGTACTCACTCCGCCGGCCCAGTTCGAAACCGTGCGCGCCGCGCTCGAAGCCGCCGCGCTGCAGCCGGAACTGGCCGTCATCACCATGCGTGCCGACAACACGGTCGAGCTTGCGGGCGACGACGCCGAAAAGATGCAAAAACTCATCGACGCCCTGGAAGACCTTGACGATGTCCAAGAGGTCTATCACAACGCCGCCTTCGCCTAGAGAGCCGCATTCACCATGAAACTCCTCGTCATCGGTTCCGGCGGACGTGAACACGCCATTGCCTGGAAGCTGGCGCAATCGCCCCGCGTACAGACGGTCTATGTTGCGCCGGGCAACGGCGGCACCGCGCTTGATTCCCGACTGGAGAACCTGCAGGTAGCCAACGCCGAAGAACTGGCCGAGTTCTGCGTGCGCGAAAAAATCGCCTACACCGTGGTCGGCCCCGAAGCGCCGCTGGCCGCAGGCATCGTCGATGGCTTTCGCGCCCGCGGCCTGAAGATCTTCGGCCCGACGCGCGCCGCCGCCCAGCTCGAAAGCTCCAAGGCGTTCTCCAAAGACTTCATGGCGCGGCACCACATTCCCACCGCGGTCTATGCCACGTTTGAAGACGCCGCGGCGGCCCATGCTTATGTGGACGAGCACGGTGCGCCCATCGTCGTCAAGGCCGATGGCCTGGCCGCGGGCAAGGGCGTGGTGGTGGCGCAGACGGCGGACGAAGCCCACGCCGCCATCGACGACATGCTGCAGGCCAACCGCTACGGCGTGCAGCACAACGCGGGCCGCGCACGCGTGGTCATCGAAGAGTTTTTGCAGGGCGAGGAAGCCAGTTTCATCGTCATGGTCGACGGCCTGCATGTGCTTGCGCTGGCCTCCAGCCAGGACCACAAGCGCCTGCTCGATGGCGACAACGGCCCCAACACCGGCGGCATGGGCGCCTACTCACCAGCGCCCGTGGTCACCCCCGAGGTTCACGCGCGGGTGATGCGCGAAATCATCCAGCCCACCGTCAAGGGCATGGCGGCCGACGGCATTCCCTTCACCGGCTTTCTCTACGCCGGACTGATGATCGACGCCCAGGGTCGCGCCAAGACGCTGGAATTCAACTGCCGCATGGGCGACCCGGAAACCCAGCCCATCATGGCCCGTCTCAAGAGCGACCTCTCGGTGGTGTTCGAGAAGGCCATCGCCGGTCAGCTCGATCAGGTGGAACTGGAGTGGGACCGCCGCACCGCCCTGGGCGTGGTGCTCGCCGCGCACGGCTACCCTGAGAGCCCGCGCAAAGGCGACGCGATCACCGGCATTCCTCCCGAGGCGGCCGACTGCGTCACCTTCCACGCCGGCACCACGCTCGACGCGCAGGACGTGCTGCGCACCTCCGGTGGCCGTGTGCTGGCGGTCACTGCGCTAGGCGATTCGCCGCGCATCGCGCAGCAACGGGCCTACGAGGCCGTCAACACGATTCACTTCGACGGCATGCAATGCCGCCGCGACATCGGCTGGCGGGCGATCAAGCGATAAGCTGAACGTTGACCTGCGCCTGCAAGCCGGGCAAAGCGGCCGGATCGAACAGTTCGGTGCCGGGTTGTTGGGAAGTGCCGCTGCCGCAGGCCAGGGCGAGGCGTAGGGCATCAGCGGGTGCGGCCTGGCGCGAGAGGGTGGCGACCAAAGCGCCGACCATCGAATCGCCCGCGCCGACGGTGGACACCACCGCCACCTCGGGCGCGTGGCCGATATAGGTCTGGGCGCCTACCAACACCGCGCCTTCGCCGCCCAGAGAGACGCAGACCCACTCCACACCTTGCGCATTCAGCACGCGGGCCTCGCGGATGATGTCGTCCCGCGTGGGCAGGGGGCGGCCGACGAGTTGTTCGAGTTCGAAGCGGTTGGGCTTGATGAGAAAGGGCCGGGCGGCCACTGCCTGCGCCAGCGCATCGCCCTGCGCGTCTACCACGGGTTTTGCGCCTTGGGCACGCAGGGCGGCGCACAGGTCGGCGTAGTAGCTGGACGGCACGCCGGGAGCTCGCGAGCCAGTCAGCACCGCGTAGCCATTGCGGGCGAGCTCGAGCACTTCGGCGCTGATGCGGTCCAGCGTGGGGGCATCGATCACCGGCCCGGTGGCGCTGACCTCGAACTGGGCGCGCGGCTGGCGCTGCTGCAAGGTGGTGTTGATGCGGGTTTCGCCGTCGATGCGCACCAGATGAGGATGGTCGATCTGCCCGCCGATCAGCCGCTCGAACAGCATGCCGATTTCACCCGCCACGGTGGCGCAGGCCCACGCCGGAATGCGCAGCCGCTTGAGTGCGCGCGCCACATTGATGCCGTTGCCGCCGGGATCAAGCCGCGTGGCGGTGGCGTGAACCTTCTGGTCTTCGATCAGTTGCGGAATGTCGTAGCTCACGTCCACGCAGGGGTTGAGCGTGAGGGTGACGATGGGCGGCATGTCGGCCTGAACGGGGGTCATGCGGTTTCCTCTGGAAGCCTGTCGCGCTTGAGTCGCGTAGAGCGAATAAAGGGGTGGGGATGCCCTCAACCATAACCGCCCCCGCCGGGCGTTTGAATGACAAACACGTCTCCGGGCTGCATTTCTGCGCTGGCGCAGGCAGGCAGCGGCTCAGTGCGGCCGTCGGCGCGTTCGATCTGGTTGACGCCCACCGCGCCGGGCGCGCCGCCCGCCATGCCGAAGGCCAGCACGCGGCGGCCGTTGGAGAGAATGCCTGCGGTCATCGGCTCCAGAAAGCGAATGCGTCGCACCCCGCCGTCGCCGCCGCGCCAGCGCCCGGTGCCGCCGGAACCAGCGCAGATGGCGAAGCTCTCCAGTCGCACCGGGTAGCGCCATTCCAGCACTTCGGGGTCGGTCAGGCGGGAATTGGTCATGTGGTTCTGCACCACCGACGTGCCGTCGAAGCCCCCGGTCTGCTGGCCCTGCGCATCGAACACACCTCCCGCGCCGGAGCCGCCCGCGATGGTCTCGTAATACTGATGCTGTGCGTTGCCGAAGGTGAAGTTGTTCATGGTGCACTGGCTCGCGGCCTGCACGCCCAAAGCGCCGAACAGTGCGTTGGTCACGCACATGCTCACTTCCACATTGCCCGCCACCACGGCGGCAGGCGGATGCGGCGCCAGCATCGAGCCTTCAGGCACGATGAGGTGCAGGGGCTTGAGGCAACCGGCGTTGAGCGGAATGTCGTCGCCCACCAGACAGCGAAAAACGTACAGCACCGCCGCCACGGTAACGGCCTTGGGCGCGTTGAAGTTATCGGGCTGCTGCGGCGAGGTGCCGGTGAAGTCGATCTCGGCTTCGCGCCGCTCGCGGTTGAGGCGGATGGCCACGCAGATGCGCGCGCCGCTGTCGAGCTCCAGGCTGAATGCGCCGTCGCGCAGCGCGCCGATCACCCGGCGCACCGCGGCCTCGGCGTTGTCCTGCACATGCTGCATATAGGCGCGCACCACGTTCAGACCATAGTCGGCCACGAGTTTGCGCAGTTCGTGCGCGCCGGTCTGGTTGGCCGCGATCTGGGCCTTGAGGTCGGCCAGATTTTGCTGCGGATTGCGCGCCGGCCAGCGTCCGCCAGACAGCAGCGCCAGCACTTCGGCTTCGCGCAGGCGGCCTGCATCCACCAGCTTGAAGTTGTCGATCACCACGCCTTCTTCAAGAATGCTGCGCGAGAACGGCGGCATGGAGCCCGGCGTGATGCCGCCGATGTCGGCATGGTGGCCGCGCGAACCCACAAAAAACAGCACTTCGCGCCCGGCGGCGTCGAATACCGGCGTGACCACGGTGACATCGGGCAGGTGCGTGCCGCCGTGATAGGGGTCGTTGAGCATGAACACATCGCCAGGCCGCAGGGTGGCGCGGTTTTCGCGGATGACCGTCTGGATGCTCTCGCCCATCGACCCGAGATGCACCGGCACATGCGGCGCATTGGCGATGAGATGGCCCTGCGCGTCGAACAGCGCGCAAGAGAAGTCCAGCCGCTCCTTGATGTTGACCGATACGGCGGTGTTTTGCAGTTGCACCCCCATCTGCTCGGCGATGTGCATGAACTGGTTGTTGAACAGCTCCAGCCGCACCGGGTTGACCGCAGTGTCGTCGTCGCACGCGCGAGTCTGGGCGGCCTGCCGTTGCAGTTCCACATGGCCGGCCGCGGTGATACGGGCGCGCCAGCCGGGCTCGACGAGCAGGGTGGTGTGGGCATCAGCGAGCAACGCGGGGCCATCGACGTGCTGGCCCGGCTGGCACTCGGCGCGCCGCACCAGCACCGCGTCTTGCCAGCGGCCGCCGATGAAAACGGGCAGCCGGGTGTGGGAGGGCATGGCGCCCTTCACTTCCGTCTGCAGCGCCTCGTGGTGCAGCGGCGCGCCGCCGCCAGCGGCCTCCACCGACAACGCCTCGACCACCAGGCCACGCTCGGGCATGTGGTGGGCGTAGCGCTGCAGATAGATGCGCTCGAATTCGGCTCGCATCGCCGCAGCGTCTTGCAGCGCCACTGGCAGCGCGCTATCGCTGCCCGCGTAGCGCAACAGCACGCTGACCCGCAGGCGGATGCTGCCCGCGTCCACGCCCTGCGCCTGCAGTTCTTGCCGGGCCTGCGCCGCCAGCGCGTCGCGCAAGTCGTGCAGGCGCGGCAGCAGATCGCTTTGCAGCGGCGCTTCCACGCTGCGTTGCTGCATGGCGGCCTGCTCGGCCAGCCCCATGCCGTAGGCGGAAAGCACCCCGGCGAAGCGATGGATGAACACCCGCTCCATGCCCAGCGCATCGGCCACGCTGCAGGCATGCTGCGCCCCGGCGCCGCCAAAACACTGCAGCACATAGGGCGCCACGTCATAACCGCGCGCCAGCGAAATGCGCTTGATCGCCCCGGCCATGGCCTGCACCGCAATGGCGAGATAGCCCTCGGCCACATCCTCCGGGGTTTGCGGCTGGCCGGTGTTGCGGGCGATGCGCGCGGCCAGCTCGACGAAGCGCTCGCGCACCACGTCGGCGTCCAGCGGGGCGTCGGCCTGCGGCCCGAACACGGACGGAAAGTGCTCGGGGCGAATGCGGCCGAGCATCACATTCGCATCGGTGATGGTCAGCGGCCCGCCGCGACGGTAGCTGGCCGGGCCGGGGTTGGCGCCAGCCGAGTCGGGCCCCACGCGCAGACGCGCACCGTCGAAATGCAGAATGGAACTGCCCCCGGCCGCCACGGTATGAATATGCAACATCGGCGCGCGCACCCGCACCCCAGCCACCTGGGTATCAAACACCCGCTCGAACTCGCCCGCGTAGTGCGACACATCAGTCGAGGTGCCCCCCATGTCAAAGCCGATGACCTTGGCATGGCCCGCCTGCTGCGCGGTGCGCGCCATGCCCACGATGCCGCCTGCCGGGCCAGACAGAATCGCATCTTTCCCATCAAAGGAGTGGGCCTCGGTCAACCCGCCACTGGACTGCATGAACAGCAGCCTCACCCCCGGCATCTCGGCGGCCACCTGATCGACATAGCGCCGCAAAATGGGCGAGAGATAGGCGTCGACCACCGTGGTGTCGCCGCGCGAGACAAACTTCATCAGCGGGCTGGTTTCGTGCGAGGTACTCACTTGCGTGAAACCGACTTCGCGGGCGATGCGCGCCGCCGCAAGCTCATGCGCCGTCTCGCGCCAGCCGTGCATGAACACAATGGCCGCCGCGCGCAGCCCGGCATCGAAGGCGCCCTGCAGATCGCGCCGCAAGGCCTCGGCATCGAGCGGCTGCAGCACCGCGCCGTCCGCGCCCACGCGTTCCTGCGCCTCGATCACCCGGCTGTAAAGCAGCTCGGGCAACACGATGCGGCGGTCGAACAGTCTGGGACGGTTTTGATACGCAATGCGCAGCGCATCGCGAAATCCGCGCGTGGTGACCAGCACCACCGGCTCGCCCTTGCGCTCCAGCAGCGCATTGGTCGCCACCGTCGTGCCCATGCGCACACTCTCCACCTGCGCCGACGTGATCAAAACCCCCTGCGGCAACCCCAGCAGTTGGCGTATGCCCGCCACCGCCGCATCGCGGTATTGCTCCGGGTTTTCCGACAGCAGCTTGTGCGCCTCCAAAGTCCCATCGGGCCGGCGCGCAACGATGTCGGTGAACGTGCCGCCACGGTCGATCCAGAATTGCCAGCGATCGGTCGGGGCAGGCATGGCAGAGGCTCAGCTGTTCTGCACGCTGATGGTCGGGAACTTGGCGGTGTAGTCGCGGCCTTGCTGCGCGACTTTCACCGCCACGGCGCGGGCGATGGACTTGTAGCTCTGGGCGACGGCGCTCTCCGGGTCGGCCACCACGGTGGGGCGGCCGCTGTCGGCCTGCTCGCGGATGCGGATGTCCAGCGGCAGGCCGCCGAGATAATCCACCTTGAAATCGCGGCTCATTTTCTCGCCGCCGCCCGCGCCGAAGATGTGCTCGACGTGGCCACAGTTGGAGCACACATGCATCGCCATGTTTTCGACGATGCCGAGAATGGGAACGCCCACTTTCTCGAACATCTTCAGGCCTTTGCGCGCATCGAGAAGGGCGATGTCCTGCGGCGTGGTGACGATGATTGCGCCGGTCAGCGGCACACGCTGGCTCAGGGTCAGTTGAATGTCGCCGGTGCCCGGCGGCATGTCCACGATGAGGTAGTCGAGGTCTTGCCACGCGGTCTGGCGCAGCAGTTGTTCAAGCGCCTGCGTGGCCATGGGGCCGCGCCAGATCATGGGGTTGTCGGCCTCGATCAGCAGACCGATGGACATGACCTGTACGCCGTAGTTTTCCAGCGGCTCCATGTTCTGGCCGTCGCGGCTTTGCGGCTGGCCCGACACGCCCATCATCATGGGCTGGGACGGGCCGTAGATGTCAGCGTCAAGCAGGCCGACACGGGCACCTTCCGCCGCCAGCGCGAGCGCGAGGTTGGCCGCTGTGGTGCTCTTGCCCACCCCGCCCTTGCCCGAGGCCACCGCGATGATGTTCTTCACTTCCGGCAGCGGCTTGAGCCCGCGTTGCACTGCGTGCGACACCACCCGGCTGCGCACCGCCACCGAGACGTTCTGCACCCCCGGTACGGCGCGCAGCGCGGCGATGACCTGCTTCTGCAGATCGGCATGCAGGCTGCGCGCGGGGTAGCCGAGTTCAACTTCGAGCGACACGTCGCCGCCGTCCACGCGCAAGTTTTTGATGGCCTTTTCCGCGACCAGCGAAGCGCCGGTCTGGGGGTCTTGAAGGGTTTGCAGCGCGGCCTGAACCGCAGAATCGAGAGCTTGGGACATGGTCAACCAGAAGTAGGAATATCGAAGTCATTGCAGTGTAGAGCCGACCGCGCCCGCGCGATGTGCCCGGCTGAGCAGTCACCGAGCAGCCATTTTGATGCGCTGCGACAATGCCGCATTCCCTCCCGTTTTCCCATGCCAGCAAACACCTCCGTTTCTGCCGCGCACTCTGCGGCACAACCGTCGCTTTCGCCTCATTTCATTGGCTATATGGCCGTGGCCTGCGGCATTTCGGTGGCCAACATCTACTACGCCCAGCCCCTGCTGGAGCAGTTCGCGCAGCAGTTTCACACCACCGTGGCCGGCGTGGCGGCCGTGCCCTCGGCCACGCAGATCGGCTACGCCGCGGGGCTGATGTTCCTCGGCCCGCTGGGCGATCGGCATGCGCGGCGCCAGGTGATTCTCATCATGGCCGCGCTGCTCATCCCCGCGCTGATCGGCGCTGCGGTGGCGCCCAGCGTGTTGCTGCTCGCCACCGCCTCGTTCGCCATCGGCATGCTCTCCAGCATTGCGCAGCAGATCATTCCCATGGTGGCGCACCTCGCGCCGCCGCAGGCGCGCGGCAAGGCCATCGGCCTGGTGATGAGCGGCCTGCTCGTGGGCATTCTGGGCGGTCGGGTGCTGGCCGGCGGCATCGCGGCGCTGCTGAACTGGCAGGCGGTGTTCGTCTTCGCCACGCTGGTAAACATTGGCATGTGGATCATGCTCTGGCGCGTGCTGCCGCGCCTGCCGGTTGATGCGCACGCCACAGACCAGAGCTATATCGCCCTGCTCGGCTCCACCCTGAAGCAGTTCGCTCTGCATCGCGATCTGCGCTTCGCCGGCATCACCGGCGGGCTGTTTTTCGCCAGCTTCAGCGTGTTCTGGGTGGGACTCACGCCGCTGCTGCAAAGCCCCGCTTATGGCTTCGGCCCGGCGGTGGTGGGCGCCTTCGGCATTCTGGGCATCATGGGCGCCACGGTGGCGCCGATCTCCGGTCGCTATTCCGACAAGCCGGGCGGGCCGCGCCGCGTGCTGTTTGTCGCGCTGGCGCTCACCGTGCTGTCGTGGGCCTTGTTCGCACCGGGCACGCTGGGCCTGTGGTGGCTGATCGCCGGGGTGCTGGTGCTCGACGCCGGGGTGCAGGGCGCGCAGATTGCCAACCAGACCCGCATCTACGCCCTGGACGCCGCCGCGCGCAGCCGCATCAACGCCATCTACATGACGCTCTACTTCATCGGCGGCTCGGTAGGCTCATTCGTCGCCAGCCATGCGTGGACGGCGGGCGGCTGGCCCGCCGTGACTGCGGCGGGCGCCGGCTTCGCGCTGGCGGCGCTGCTGCTGCACGCCGCCAGTGGCCAGCGCAACACCGCTTAACGCCCGAGATCGTCGAGCACGGCCAGCGTGGCTTCGGCCTGGTTCAGGGTGTAGAAATGCAGCCCTGGCGCGCCGCTGGCGATGAGTTCTTCGCACAGGCTGCTGACCACCTCGCGGCCGAAGGCGCGGATGCTCTCGCGGTCGTCTCCGTAACTCTGCAGGCGCAATCGCACCCAGCGTGGAATCTCGGCGCCGCACACCTCGGAGAAGCGCAGGAGCTGGCTGGAATTGGTGATGGGCATGATGCCCGGCACCACGGGCACGTCGAGGCCGAGAGCCCGCACATCGTCGACAAAACGGCGATAGGCCGCAGCGCTGTAAAAGTACTGCGTGATGGCCGAGTTCGCCCCGGCGCGCACCTTGTCGGCGAAATGCTGCAGATCATCGAGCGGGCTTCTGGCCTGCGGATGCATCTCGGGATAGGCGGCCACTTCGATGTGAAACGCGCCGCCCATCTCGGCGCGGATGAACGCCACCAGATCGCGGGCATGGTGGAACTCGCCGCCGATGCCATAGCCCGAAGGCAGATCGCCGCGCAACGCCACGAGACGCTTGACGCCCGCGGCCTGAAAGGCGTGCAGATGCCCGCGCACCGAATCACGGCTGGCGCCAATGCACGACAGATGGGGCGCGGCGTCCACGCCTTCGGCGAGGATGTCGCGCACCGTCTGCAGCGTGCCTTCCTGGGTGGAGCCGCCGGCCCCGAAGGTCACGGAACAGAACTCGGGCTGGCGCGCATACAGGCGTTGCCGCACCGCCCGGAGTTTGTCCGCGCCCTCGGGCGTCTTGGGCGGGAAGAACTCGAAGCTGAGACCGAGCGAGGGTGTGGAGGCCATGCGCATCAGTACCGGTAGTGGGCCGGCTTGTACGGACCGTCCTTGGGCACATTGATGTAGGTGGCCTGCTGGTCGCTCAGGGTGGTGAGCTGCACATTGAGGGTGCTGAGCTGCAGGCGCGCGACGTGCTCGTCGAGGTGCTTGGGCAGGGTGTAGACGCCCACGGGGTATTCGCCGGGCTTGGCAAACAGTTCAATCTGCGCCAGAGTCTGGTTGGCGAAGCTGGAGCTCATGACATAGCTCGGATGCCCGGTGCCGCAGCCCAGGTTCACCAGACGGCCCTTGGCCAGCAGGATGATGCGCTTGCCCGGTTTGCCATCAACAGAAGGGAAGATGATGTGATCGACCTGCGGCTTGATCTCTTCCCACTGATACTTCTCGATACCCGCGACGTCGATCTCGTTGTCGAAGTGACCGATGTTGCAGACGATGGCCTGATTCTTCATGCGGGCCATGTGATCGTGGGTGATGACGTGATAGTTGCCGGTGGCGGTGACGAAAATGTCGGCGT
>NZ_JBYCKI010000191.1:0-15833 GCF_057473305.1 Thiomonas sp. TH-17 | reverse complement strand
GAGATGCGGCCAGACGGTATCGAGCATGGTGGGTTGCGCTTGCGCTGTGGGGTGGATGTTGTCCGATTGAAACCAGTCGGGATGGCCGACGACGCCAGAAAGCAGAAACGGGACCAGCGCCACATGCTGCGATTTTGCAACCGCCGGAAACACGGCCGCAAAACGCGCGGTGTACGCCGGGCCGTAGTTTGGCGGAATTTGCATGCCGACCAGCAAAACGCGCGCGCCCGCTTTTTTGCACAGCGCGACCATACGGCTCAGATTGTTCTGCGTTTGCTGCAAGGAAAGACCGCGGAGAGCGTCATTGCCGCCCAGCTCGATGATGACCACGCGCGGCTTGTCGCGCGCGAGCAGGGCGGGCAGGCGGGCCAGCCCGCCCGCTGTGGTGTCGCCGCTGATGCTGGCGTTGACCACGGTCCAGCGCGGCTGCTTGGCTTCAAGCCGCCGGCGCAGCAGATCGACCCAGCCTTTTCCGGTCTCCAGCCCGTATCCGGCAGACAGGCTGTCGCCCACCACGAGCAGAGTGGATATGGGCGTGGATGTGGGCGGTATGGCGGCCCGCGCGGCACCCGCTAGCCCCATGCCCGCCGTTAGCGCCACAAGTGACACCATGAGCGCCAAGACCTTGCGCCGCGGCGGCGTGGGCGGGCTTTCTACAATCAGCGGCATTCCATTTTTCATGACAAGGCTTCCATGGCGGTCGATGTGATTGTCGCGCAGGATCTGGGCAAGACCGTTTCCGATGTCGGCGACGCCCTCACCATTCTTCACGCGGTGCAACTGCGAGTTCCTGCTGGACAGAGCGTGGCCATTACCGGCGCCTCGGGCTCGGGGAAATCCACGCTGCTGGCTTTGCTCGCCGGCATGGATCGGCCCAGCACAGGCCAGGTGTGGATCGACGGCGTTGATCTCGACAGCCTCGACGAGAACGGCCGGGCCGATCTGCGGGCGCAGAAAATCGGCTTCGTGTTCCAGAATTTTCAGCTCATCGACCACTACACCGCGCTAGAAAACGTGGTGCTGCCTCTGGAAATTTCCGGACGTGCTCATGGCGCGGTGGATGCCGCAACGACCTTGCTGCACGCCGTGGGCCTGGGACAGCGTCTGCATCATCGCCCGGCCTTACTGTCAGGCGGTGAGCAACAGCGCGTTGCCCTGGCCCGCGCCTTCGTGGGCCGACCCCGACTGGTCTTGGCCGACGAGCCGACGGGTAATCTCGATGCGGCCACGGGCGAGCGCATCATGGATCTGATGTTCCGCTTGCGCGCCGAAATGCAAGCAACGCTGGTGCTGGTCACACACGACCCGGCGCTGGCCGCGCGCTGCGACCGCGTCTGCACCATGCACGCCGGTCATCTGACTGAACAACCCCAGGCGGTTGCTGCATGAAGCCGCTCTACGGATTTCACGCGGTAGGCGCGCGCCTGCGTGCGGCCCCGGCGTCGGTGCACGCGGTGTATGTCGACGCGAGTCGGCGCGATGCGCGCATGCAGCAGTTTCTGCGCAAGGTCGAGGCCTCGGGCGTGGCGCTGAAAACCCTCAGCGCCGAGCGCCTGGCCGCGCTGGCGGGCACCGACCGTCATCAGGGCGTGGTGGCGCAGGTTGATGACTTGCCGACTGTGCACGACCTGCACGCCGTGCTCGATGCCGTGGAGGGGGCGCCGCTAGTGCTGGCGCTCGATGGCGTGACCGATCCGCACAACCTCGGTGCCATTCTCCGTACTGCCGACGCGGCGGGGGTGCATCTGGTCATTGCGCCGAAAGATCGCGCGGTGGGCCTAAACCCCACCGTGGCCCGCGTGGCCAGCGGCGCGGCGGAAACCGTGCCCTATCTCATGGTGACTAATCTGGTGCGCAGCCTGGGCGAATTGCAGGATCGCGGCCTGTGGGTGATGGGTACTGACGAGGCTGCGACCGACGATGTCCACGCCGCCAACTGGACACAGCCCGCGGTGCTGGTGATGGGGGCTGAGGGCGCCGGCATGCGCCGTCTGGTGCGCGAGACTTGCGATCAGCTGCTGCAGATTCCCATGCTCGGTGCGGTGGAGAGCCTCAACGTCTCCGTCGCTGCCGGGGTTTGTCTTTACGAGGCCGTGCGTCAACGGCGCGTCTGAGCCTGATTTAACGGGCTTCGCTGGCGCGTTCCAACCGGTGATGCATGCGCTGCAGCGCAATCCAGACAATCAGGGCGATGATCGGGATAGAGATGCCCTCGGCCAGCTTGGGTTTGATGTGTAGCCAAGGCTCGGCCGCTTCGAACAGATGGCCCACCAGCGACGCCATGTAGTACGTGATCGCGGCCACGGACAGACCTTCGACCGTCTGCTGCAGACGGAGTTGCAGGAACTGCCGACGGTTCATCGACGCCAGCAAGCTGCGGTTTTGCTGCTGCATCGCCACTTCCACCCGCGTGCGCAGCAGATTGCTGCAGCGTGAAACCCGCTCGGAAAGCGCCTGCTGCCGCCGTGCCGCCCAGGCGCAGGTTTGCATCGCGGGCGCCAGACGACGCTCCAGGAACTGCCCGATGGTCTGCAGGCCGAAGATCGGTTTTTCGTGCAGTTCAGTCACACGCCGGTTGACCAGATCGTAGTATGCATTCGCCGCGGTAAACCGGCCATGAGAAGCGGCATAGACGCCTTCCACGGCGGACGCCAGCAAAGTCAGACGATCCAGGGTTTTGTGATCGCGCTGCGGCTCGGCGTCTTCGGCACCGCCGTTGCTGCCGATGGCGTCCATGATGCTCACCAGATCCTGCTCGTATTGGTTGAGTTGGGGGGTGAGTTCGCGAGCGACCGGCAGCGTCAGTAAAGACAGCAGGCGATAAGTCTCGATTTCGAGCAGGCGCTGCACCAGTCGCCCGCGCCGCCGCGCCGACATGGCCTTGCTCAACACAATGAAGCGGGTAAAGCCGTCGGGTGCGATGCGCAGATCGGTGAAGACCTGTGCATGACCGTCGGCCACATCCGACCCGACCAGCGCATCAATGTCCAGAACCGCGGAGAAATCAGGCAGGGTGTCGCAGCCCAGTTCGCCTTCGGGCATGACGGCGACGTGGTTGGCGCACAGGCGTTGCCCCGGAATGCGCGCCAGCCACTCAGCCGAAACGCGGTCGCAGGCGCAGCGTTCAAACAGCGGATCTTCCGGGCCGAGGGACTCGTGCGTGATGAAGGTGTAGCTGACGAACTCGCCGTGGCGCTCCCAGCGCAGGCGCACCGGGCCGATCTGCTCGGTATGAAACATGCTGCCCATTGATGGCGGCGGCAGGTGCAGATTGCCGAGCAGTTCACTGAGGTGTTCGAACGCCTGTTGCGACTCGGCCGGACTGACCAGCATCACTTGATGGCTGACCTGCGCCGGCGCTCCCACTCGCTCGAACGGGCGGGCGTGGATCTCGTTGTGAAGCTGCTGACGCAAGGGATGTTCGGACATAAGAGACGAGCGGTGAGCTGAAGAAGAAGGAGTGGAGGATGCAGGACGGGGCCGAGACTGTCAGTCAGTGTGGATGGGCCGATGTCTGCTATGATGCTCGGGTTTTGTGCGGTGCGGAATGAATGCATAGAAAAAGCGTTCAGAAAGCACCGGGCCAGCGCAACAGCAAGTGACTGGTCCGCAGAAAGCAGCACAGAACGAACGCGCCATGCTACCAACGCGACCGAGGGAGAGATTTGACAGATCGCCCAAAGTTCAGCACGAGGTGTCTGGCGCAAACCACCCGCAAACCGGCTCAACCAGGTGTTGAGCCGCTGCCGAAGTTGCCCGGTGCTTGCACCGGAGAATTTGGGCGGCGTGCCAATCAGAGCCGGATTTCAGACCCAACTTGGATTGGAAACTTTATGTCAGTCTCAATGCGTCAAATGCTGGAAGCCGGGGTGCACTTCGGTCACCAAACCCGCTTCTGGAACCCCAAGATGGCCCCGTTCATTTACGGCCATCGCAACAAAATCCATATCGTCAACCTCGAAAAGACGTTGCCGATGTATCTGGACGCCGTCAAGTTCGCCCGCCAGCTTGCGGCGCGCCGCGGCACCATTCTGTTCGTCGGCACCAAGCGTCAGGCGGGTGAAATCGTGCGTGAACAGGCCGAGCGTTGCGGCATGCCCTATGTCGACCAGCGCTGGCTCGGCGGCATGCTGACCAACTTCAAGACGGTCAAGACCTCGATCAAGAAGCTCAAGGACATGCAGGCGCAGGCGGCCGAGGGCGTGCTTGAGCAGATGAGCAAAAAAGAAGCGTTGACCTTCCAGCGCGAAATGGACAAACTGGAAAAGTCCATCGGCGGCATTCAAGACATGGCGGCTCTGCCCGATGCGATTTTCGTCATCGACGTGGGCTATCACAAGATCGCCATCGCCGAGGCGAAGACGCTGAACATTCCGGTGATCGGCGTGGTCGACACCAACCATTCCCCGCTGGGCGTGACTCACATCATTCCGGGCAACGACGACTCGGCCAAAGCCGTGACGCTGTACGCGCAGGGCATGGCCGATGCCATCCTGGAAGGCAAGAACGACGCGGTCAATGAAGTCGTGCAAGCTGTCTCCGAAGGCGAAGAAGAATTCGTCGAAGTTCAGGAAGACGCGCCTGCCGCCTGATGGGGCCACGATGATCCTGCTGCAACGGCCCGATTCACTCACCTGAATTACCGGCCTGAAACACCCCGGGGCTGCGATACACAGCCCCTTTTTTTCAACTGCGTTTCTAGTTTTCGATTTCAAGGAGTTCAACAATGGCGGCAATTACCGCAAGCATGGTGGCAGAACTGCGTGCCAAGACCGATGCCCCGATGATGGAGTGCAAAAAGGCGCTGACCGAGGCCGAAGGCGATATGGATCGTGCTGAGGAAATCTTGCGCGTCAAGCTCGGCAGCAAGGCCAGCAAGGCGGCTTCGCGTGTGACGGCCGAAGGCATCGTGGCGGCGTACATCAACGGCACGACCGGCGCGCTGATCGAGTTGAACTGCGAAACCGATTTCGTGGCCAAGAATGACGATTTCCTGGCCTTCGGCAAAGACCTGACCCAGCTGATCGCGGCGCAGAACCCTGCCGACGTGGCGGCGCTGTCGGCACTGACGCTTGATGGCGAAACCATCGAAGCGCGCCGCAGCAAGCTGATCGGCAAGATCGGCGAGAACATGACCATTCGCCGCTTCAAGCGTTTTGCTGGCGATCACAAGCTGGTGAGTTACCTGCACGGTACGCGCATCGGGGTGATGGTCGGGTTCACCGGCGACGAAGTGGCCGCCAAGGATGTGGCCATGCACATTGCCGCGATGAAGCCGGTGGCGCTGTCGTCGTCTCAGGTGCCCGCCGATCTGATCGAGAAAGAGCGTTCCATCGCCTCGCAGAAAGCGGCCGAGTCGGGCAAGCCCGCGGAGATCATCGCCAAGATGGTCGAAGGTTCGGTGCAGAAATACCTCAAGGAAGTCTCGCTGTTCGATCAGGTGTTCGTCAAGAACGACAAGCAGACGGTCGAGCAGATGCTGAAATCCGCCAACACCACGGTGCACGGTTTCACCCTGTATGTGGTGGGTGAGGGTATCGAAAAAAAGTCGGAGAATTTTGCGGAAGAGGTGGCCGCGCAGATGGCTGCAGCCAAGCAAGGCTGAGCGCCGTGGCCCGGCTGACCGGGGCCGATTTGGGTCGATTAGGCCCGGTCGCCTAGCACCTTGTAGTCCCGTTTCTTTGCAGCTTCTCCATCCTCGCCTTTTCGCCTTTCTACCGCTCGCCAGGAGTCACCATGTCCGGATACAAACGTGTTCTGCTCAAGCTCTCGGGCGAGGCCCTGATGGGGGATGATGCTTATGGCATCAATCGCGCCACCATCGAGGCCATGGTGCGGGACATCGCCGAGGTGGTGCATTCTGGCGTGCAGCTGGCGATAGTCATCGGTGGCGGCAACATCTTCCGCGGGGTGGCGGGAGGCGCTGTGGGCATGGACCGGGCGACGGCGGATTACATGGGCATGCTGGCGACGGTGATGAATTCGCTCGCGCTGAGCGACGCCATGAAGCACGCCGGGCTGAATCCGCGCGTGATGTCGGCCATTGCCATCGACCAGGTTGTCGAGTCTTATGTGCGGCCCAAGGCGCTGCAGTACCTTGAGGAAGGCAAGTCGGTGATCTTTGCCGGCGGCACGGGCAATCCGTTCTTCACCACCGATACGGCCGCCGCGCTGCGCGCAGCCGAGGTTGGCGCCGAGGTCATGCTCAAAGCGACCAAGGTCGATGGCATCTACACCGCCGATCCGGCCAAAGACCCGCAGGCCGAGCGTTATGCGCGCATCAGCTTCGATGAGGCGATCGCACGGCGCTTGCAGGTGATGGACGCGACGGCTTTTGCGCTGTGCCGTGACCAGAAGATGCCGATTCGCGTATTCAGCATTTTCAAGCCTGGGGCGCTGATGCGCGTGGTTCAAGGCGCTGATGAAGGCACGGACGTCTACGTCTGATTACCATCGAAGTTTTTGAGACCCGCGCCGCGCTGTTTTCCGCGCAGCGGGTTTTGTTTTTTCCCGATCTGTTTTTGGAGTACATCATGGGAATCGCAGAGATCAAGAAAAACACCGAAGAAAAAATGCACAAGTCGATCGAGTCACTCAAGCTCGATCTGGCCAAGGTGCGTACCGGACGCGCGCATACCGGCTTGCTCGACCATGTGATGGTGGACTACTACGGCACCATGATGGCGATCAATCAGGTGGCGAACATGAATCTGGTCGATGCCCGCACCATCAGCGTGCAGCCGTGGGAAAAGAAAATGGTCCAGGCCGTCGAGAAGGCGATTCGGGAGTCCGATCTGGGTCTGAATCCCCAGACGCAAGGCGACGTCATTCGCGTGCCCATGCCCGCGCTGACCGAAGAGCGCCGCCGCGATCTGGTCAAGGTCATCAAGCAGGAAGGCGAGGGGGCCAAGGTGGCCGTGCGCAATTTGCGCCGCGATGCGAACCAAAGCCTGAAAGACCTCGTCAAAGCAAAAGAGGCCTCCGAAGACGACGAGCGCCGCGCGCAGGACGAGGTGCAGAAAATCACCGACCGCTGCATTGTCGAGATCGACAAACAACTGGCGCAAAAAGAAGCGGAGATCATGGCGGTCTGACGGGAGCCAGCGGATTGTTCCGCTGCTCTGATCGACGTTCCAGGCTGTGTTTCTCCTATTGACGGCATGAGCAAGAAAACCATCGCCAAGCGCGACCCTTCCACGCTACCACGCCATGTGGCGGTGGTCATGGATGGCAACGGGCGCTGGGCGCAGCGCAGGTTTCTGCCGCGTTCCTCCGGACATAAATTCGGTGTCGACGCGCTGAAAAAAATCGTGCGCTATTGTGCGGAGATTGGCGTGAAGCATCTCACGGTGTTCGCCTTTTCCTCTGAAAACTGGACGCGTCCGGCGGAGGAGGTGCAGACCTTGATGGATCTGTTCGTCAAGGCGCTGCAGCGCGAGTCTGCGGAACTGGCCAAACAAGGCGTGCAGTTGCATGTCGTGGGCGATCTATCGGCCTTTTCTGCCGAGATGCGCGCGCTCATCGACCAGTCCGAGGCGTTGACCCGCCGCAATGACACCTTGGTGCTCAACGTGGCGCTCAACTATGGCGGGCGTTGGGACATGACGCAGGCGGCACAAGCCCTTTTTGCTGCGCAGGAAGCCCCCACGCAGCAAGCGCTGGCGCGGCATCTGGCCCTGTCGCACTCGCCCGACCCGGATCTGCTGATCCGCACCGGCGGCGAGCATCGCATCAGCAATTTCCTGCTCTGGCAACTGGCCTACACCGAGCTCTATTTCAGCGATATTCTCTGGCCCGACTTCAACACCGAAGCCTTTGACGCAGCGTTGGCCGATTTTGCCAGCCGCCAGCGCCGTTTCGGTGGCGTTCCCGAGGCGAAATCGCCGGCCGCGGCCTGAGGCGGCGAGCGGCGCATCTGCATCATGTTGCGACAGCGCGTCCTGACCGCTCTGGTGTTGATGGCGCTATTGCTGCCCACCTTGTTTTGGCACGATCCCCTGCCATTCGCGCTATTGGCGCTGGCGTTTTGTGCTGTGGGCATGGGCGAGTGGGCGCGGCTCGCGGGCTATCAAGGCTTTAGCGTGCTGTCTTTCTGGGCTTTGCTCTGGGCGGCGATTGCGGCGGCCTTGCTCTGGCTATTGCAACAGCAGGCCTGGCAGATGGCTTCAGCCTGGCGCTGGTTCTGGCTGGCCTGCAGCGCGGCATGGTTGCTCGCATTGGGGATGAGTCTGCCAAAGGCCCGTCTGCCCGCAGCGCTGCGTCATCCTTTGGCGCTCACTTTATTGGGCTTCTTGCTGTTGCAGGCCGCCTGGCTGGCGTTGGTCCAACTGCGTGTTCAGGGCGCGCTTTTCATGCTGTCTTTGCTGGCGCTGGTTTGGGTGGCGGATATTGCGGCGTACTTTGGCGGCAGGGCCTGGGGGCGCCGCAAGCTCGCGCCATCGATCAGTCCTGGAAAGACCCGCGCCGGGGCCTGGACGGCTCTTGCCGCCACCCTGTTCTACGCCGCAGTCTGCGTGAGTCTGGCACCGATTTACCCCAATTATTTTTCGCGGCTCAACACGCAGTTCGGCGGGTTCGGTCTCGCGATTCTGGTCGTCGTGCTGCTGGCGTTTGCCATTGCGGGCGATCTGTTCGAGTCCTTGCTCAAACGCGCGGCAGGGCTGAAAGACAGCGGCAAGCTGCTGCCGGGACATGGCGGCGTGCTGGACCGCATCGACGCGCTCTTGCCCGTGTTGCCCCTGGCCTTGTTGCTGCTGGCGCTATGAAATCGGTCACCATTCTCGGCTCTACCGGCTCGATCGGCGCCAATACGCTGGCCGTGCTGGCGCTGCACCCAGCGCAGTTTCGGGTGTTTGCTCTGGCAGCGCACAGCAATGCCGACAAACTGTTTGCGCAGTGTCTCGAATTTCGTCCGAACTACGCCGTGCTCGGCAGTGCGCAGGCGGCCAGCAGTCTGCAGCAGCGTTTGCGGGCCGAGCATTGCCCGACGGAAGTATTGAGCGGCACCAAGGCGCTCGACGACGTGGCTGCCGCGCCCGAAGTCGATCTGGTCATGGCCGCCATCGTGGGCGCCGCCGGTCTGTCGGCCAGTCTCGCCGCAGCCCGTGCCGGCAAGCGGCTGCTGCTGGCCAACAAAGAGTCGCTGGTCGTCGCCGGCGATCTGCTGTTGCAGGCTTTGGCGCAAGGCGGCGGCGATCTCATTCCCATCGACAGCGAGCACAGTGCCATTCAGCAAAGTCTGCCTGACGATCGCAGTCGCTGGCAGGCGGACGTGCGCAATATCGTGCTGACCGCTTCGGGCGGGCCGTTTCGCCAGCGCGCCGCGCACACCCTGCAGGCTGTCACGCCGTCGGAGGCCTGCGCCCACCCGAACTGGAGCATGGGCGCCAAGATCTCGGTCGATTCCGCCACCATGATGAACAAGGCGCTGGAGGTCATCGAGGCGCACTATCTGTTCGGCATGCGACCCGAGCAGATCGAGGTGCTGATTCATCCCCAGAGCATCGTGCATTCGATGGTCAACTATCACGACGGCTCGGTGATTGCCCAACTCGGGCAGCCCGACATGCGCACCCCCATTGCTTACGGCCTGTCCTATCCCACCCGCATGGCCTCGGGCGCGCCGTGGCTCGACCTGGCGCGCGTGGGACGGCTCGATTTCGAACAACCCGATCCCCAGCGGTTCCCGGGCCTGGCCTTGGCCTTCGAGGCACTGCGCATGCCGGTGGGCGCCTGCGCCGTGCTCAATGCCGCCAACGAAGTGGCCGTGGACGCCTTCCTCCATCAGCGCATCCGGTTTACCGATATTCACCGGATCAATGCGGATTTGCTGGCAAGCGCACAATGCGCGGGCTGTGATTCGCTGGAGGCCCTGGCTGAACTAGACGCCCAGACGCGACTCCAAGCGCAACGGCGCGTCGCGCAACTCTCGCCCTCCGGGCAGGGCGGCGCGGCGCAACTGGCCTGACGCGAAACCATGAACCTGCTCATCACCCTGCTGGCGTTTGCCTTTGCACTCGGCGTGCTCATCACCATCCACGAGTTCGGTCACTACCGTGTGGCCGTGGCGTGTGGCGTCAAGGTATTGCGGTTTTCCATCGGCTTCGGTAAACCCCTGCTGCGCTGGACGCGAGGCGCCGACAAAACTGAATTCACCCTGGCCTGGATTCCGCTCGGCGGCTATGTGAAGATGCTCGACGAACGCGAGGGCGAAGTGGCCGAGGCCGAGCTGCCACGCGCGTTCAACCGACAAAGCCTATCCAAACGCGCGGCCATCGTCGCAGCGGGGCCAGCGGCCAATCTCTTGCTCGCCATTGTGCTGTTTGCCGTGGTGGCGCTGGTCGGCGTGCGCGAGCCGGTTGCCATATTGGGTGCGCCACCCGCTCACTCGACCGCTGCCGCAGTGGGGGTGCAGGGCGGTGAGCGAGTCTTGGCGGTCGCGCATGACGGCTCGCAGGAAGCCGTGCAGAGCTGGACGGGGCTGCGCTGGACGCTGTTGAACGCCGCGATGAACGGCGATCGCCTCGCCCTCGTCGTCGAACGCAAGGCGGGTGGCCCGACGCACGAAATTCCTCTCGATTTTTCTTCGAGCATGCGGGCGGCTGAAAGCGCCGGGTTTCTCTCGACCTACGGCTTGCACCTACAGAGCCCACCGGCCGAAATTCGAGAAGTAGTCGTTGGCGGCCCGGCACAGCGTAGCGGTCTGCTTGCGGGTGACCGGATCATCGCAGTGGACGGCAAACCCATCGCCACAGCAGACGCCTTGATGCGCGCCATTCAAACCTCAAGTGGCAAGCCGATGCAGCTTGAGGTGCGTCGCGACGGCCGCACTTTGCAAACCCAGTTGCAGGCCAAGCCGGTGCAGGTCAACGGCCAGGCGGTCTGGCGCATCGAGGCCATGCTGGGCGGCGAAATTCCCACGGTAAAAATCGAGCGCAGTCCGCTGCAGGCCTTGCAGGACGGCGCGCAGCGCACCTGGGATCTTTCGGTGTTGACCCTCAAGACCCTCGGGCGCATGGTGATCGGCCAGGCTTCGCTGCAAAACCTCAGCGGCCCGGTCACGATTGCCGATTACGCGGGTAAAAGCGCCGAGCTGGGCTGGATGGCGTATCTCAGCTTTCTGGCCGTGGTCAGCGTCAGCCTGGGCGTGCTCAATCTGCTGCCTTTGCCCATTCTGGATGGAGGGCATCTCCTGTATTATGCGTACGAGGGATTGACCCGTCGCAGCGTCTCGCAACGCTGGCAAGAAAGGCTGCAGCAAGGCGGTCTCGTGGTCATCGCCATGATGATGGCCATCGCCCTCTACAACGATCTGGTTCGCTTGCTCGGCCAGATGCACTAATCCAGCTCGAGGTCAATTTGAGGTTTTCTCCCGCACTTCGTTGTGCGACGGCGGTTGTGATCGCTGTTGCAGGCGTGCAAGCACACGCAGCTGAATCGTTCACCATCAAGGACATCCGGGTCGACGGTCTGCAAAGAACCGAACCCGGTACTGTGTTCAGCTATCTACCGTTTCGGGTCGGTGAAACCTATACGCCCGAGAGCGGGGCGGCCGCCATTCGGGCCTTGTTCGCCACCGGGCTGTTCAAGAACGTCCGCATTGAAACCGACAACGATGTGGTCACCCTCATCGTCGAGGAGCGCCCGACCATTGCCGGGGTTGAATTCGCCGGAACCAAGGAGTTCGACAAAAAGGCCTTGACGACGGCGCTCGCCTCCGTGGGGCTTGCCGAGGCTCGGCCTTACGACCAGGCGCTCATCGATCAGGCCGTTCAGGAACTCAAGCAGCAATATCTGGCCAAGGGCTTCTACGGCACCGAGGTGAATGTCACCACCACGCCGCTGCCGCGCAACCGGGTGAACGTGTTGTTCACCGTGGTCGAAGGGCAGATTGCCAAGATTCGTTCCATCCGCGTCGTGGGCAACAAGGTGTTCGGCGAAGGCACGTTGCTGGGCTTGTTTACCCTCAGCACACCGGGTTGGCTGAGCTGGTACACCAAGGACGACCAGTATTCCAAGGCCAAGCTCAATACCGATCTGGAAACCCTGCGTTCCTACTACCAAGACCGGGGCTATCTCGATTTCCGCATCGACTCTACCCAGGTGGCTTTGTCGCCTGACAAAGACGGCATCTACATCACCGTCAACGTGCACGAGGGGCCGAAGTACACCGTGTCGGGTTACCAACTCGCGGGTAACTATCTCGGGCAGGACGATGAATTCCGCGCACTGGTCAAACTCAAGCCGGGCGAGACTTACAGCGCGCAGGCGCTCAACGAGAGCGTCAAGGCCATCAGCAACCAGTTCGGCGTGTATGGCTATGCCTTCGCCCGGGTCGAGTCCAAACCGGTGATCGATCGCCAGACGGATCAGGTGGCCTTCACCATCACTGCCGATCCGGGTAAGCGCATTTATGTGCGCCGCATCGATATCGCGGGCAACACCCGCACGCGCGACGAAGTCATTCGCCGTGAATTCCGGCAATTCGAAGACTCCTGGTATGACTCCGACCGCATCAAGCTCTCGCGCGACCGGGTGGATCGTCTGGGCTACTTCAAGGGAGTCACGCTGCAGCCGCGTGAGGTTCCCGGTACAAACGATCAGGTCGATCTCGACATGAACGTGGAGGAGAAGCCTACGGGCAGCCTCTCTCTGGGCGTGGGATTTTCGAGTGCGGACAAACTGTCGTTCAACGCCGGGATCAGCCAGGACAATATTTTTGGCAGCGGCAACAATCTCGCGGTCGACTTCAACACGTCGAGCTACTACCGCACGCTGTCGGTATCGAGCACGAATCCGTATTTCACCGAAGACGGCATCAGCCGCACGGTGAATGCGTATTACCGCACCATCCAGCCTTACACCAGCCAGGGCGACAACTACAAGATCGTCACGCCGGGGTTCAATCTTCAGTTCGGCATTCCGTTCACCGAAGAAGACCGGGTGTTCTTCGGCGCCGGGTATGAGCGCTATACGCTGGATCTCGCTCCGGGCGCGCCAGCCTCGTATATCGCCTATGTCAACCAGTTCGGCAAGACCTCCAGCGGCATTCCGCTGACCATTGGCTGGCAGCGCGACAGCCGCAACAGCGCCCTGGTGCCCACCGATGGCCGCTATCAGCGCCTGAGCTTCGAGATCAGTCCGTTCAGCACCTTGCGATACGACCGCATCACCTATCAATACCAGCAGTATCTGCCGCTCACGCGAACCACCAATCTGGCGTTCAACGGTTTGGTGGGTTATGCCCACGGGCTGAACGGACGTCCCTTGCCGGTTTTCAAGAATTTGTACGCCGGAGGTATCGGCACCGTGCGCGGGTTTGAACAAAGCTCTCTGGGCCCGCAAGATGCCCAAGGCAATGCGCTGGGCGGCGCCAAGATGCTGATCGCCGATTTCGAGTATCAGTTTCCCTTCCCCGGCACGGGCGCGGACAAATCGCTTCGCATGTCGTTCTTCAATGACAACGGCTATGTGTGGGGCGAGAACCAGAAAGTCAGCCTGAGCGATATGCGCTCGTCCGTCGGTATCGGCGTGTCCTGGATTTCACCCATTGGCCCGTTGAAGTTCAGTCTGGCCAAGGCGGTTCGCTACAAGTCCACCGATAAACTCCAGCGCTTCCAGTTCACGGTGGGCGCCGGTTTCTAACCTCATACGATTTCCATGAAATTCCACACCCTCTCTCGTACTCTTCTGGCCGCGGTTTGCACCACCGCGTTTTTGGTCAGCACGCCCGTCATGGCGCAAACGGCGGCGCCCGCGGCTGGCGTCACGGCCAACGCGCCCTTCAAGATTGGCTTCATCAACACCGAACGGGTGCTGAAAGATTCAACCCTGGCCAAGGCGGCCCAGCAGAAGCTGGAGGCCGAGTTTTCCAAGCGCGACAAGGAACTGCAGGACATGGCGGCCAAGATCAAGGCGACCAACGACAGCCTGGAAAAGAACGGCCCGGTCATGTCGGATGCAGATCGCATCAAGGCGCAGCAGAACCTCGTGGACATGAACCGCGAATTCCAGCGCAAGCAGCGTGAGTTTTCCGAAGACCTCAACGCCCGCCGCAACGAGGCGCTGGCCTCGGTGCTCGACAAGGCCAACAAGGTCGTGCGCGACATCGCCCAGAAAGATCACTACGACATCATTTTCCAGGAAGCGGTGTACGTCAATCCGCGCATCGACATCACCGACAAGGTGCTCAAAGCGCTGGATGCTCAGTCGGGCAAGTGAGCCAGTCGGCTGTGTCGACGCCTGGCATCTTTATGGATGGCCTCACGCTTGAGCAGATTGCTGCCCGGCTTGGCGGCGAACTCATCGGGAACGGGCAAGCGGTCGTTCAGCGCCTGCGGCCTATCGGCTCGGCAACGGAATCCGACATCACCTTCCTGAACCGGGACAAGCTGCGCCCGCAACTGGCCGAGACCGCAGCCGGTGCGGTCATCCTGCCCGAGTCGCTTCGCGGTGCGTTGCCGCGCTCGGGCAACGCGATTGTCACCCGCGATCCCTATTTGTATTACGCACGCCTGTCGCAGTGGTTCTGGGCATTGCGGCAGACGCCGTTTGAGCCGGGGTGTCATGCCACCGCGCAGATCGATCCTGCGGCTCAGGTTTCTCCCGCTGCGCGGGTGGACGCCTTTGCGGTCATCGAGGCGGGAGCGCAAATTGGGGAAGCGGCGCATATCGGGGCAGGCTGCTTCGTAGGGCGCGATGCCGTGATCGGCCCCGGCTCGGTGCTGCATCCGCGCAGTAGCGTGGCCTGGGGGTGTCGGCTCGGGGCGCGTTGCGTGCTGCAGTCGGGCGCGGTGGTTGGCAGCGACGGCTTTGGTTACGCCCGGGATGCAGGCGGCGCCGGTGTGAAGATCGCCCAGGTTGGCATTGCCGTGCTGGGAGACGATGTGGAGGTGGGGGCGAACAGCACCATCGACCGCGGTGCGCTCGACAATACCGAAATTGGCTTGGGCGTGAAGATCGACAATCTGGTGCAGGTGGCCCACAACGTGCGCATCGGTGCGCATACCGCGCTCGCGGGTTGCGTGGGCATATCGGGCAGTGCGGAAATCGGCGCCTACTGCTTCATCGGCGGAGGGGTCGGCATTGCGGGACATTTGAGCATTGCCGACGGCGTGGTGATCGGCGGCATGTCGCTGGTTTCGCGCTCCGTGCGTCAGCCGGGCATGTACACCGGCGCTTTCCCGCTCGATACCCACGCCAACTGGGAGCGCAATGCGGCGACCGTGCGCCAGTTGCATCAACTGCGTGACCGCATCCGCCATTTGGAACAGCATATAGAACAACACATCGAGTCTTTGAAAACAGAACCATCGACATGACGACCACGCAAGACATTACGCAAATCCTTGAACTGCTTCCGCACCGCTATCCCATGCTGCTCGTTGATCGCGTGGTCGAGCAGGTGAATGGCAGGTACATCAAGGCCTACAAGAACGTCACCATCAACGAACCGTTTTTCACTGGCCATTTTCCGCAAAAGCCCATCATGCCCGGCGTGCTCATTCTTGAGGCGCTGGCTCAGGCTTCGGGCATTCTGGCGTTTGGTTCGGTGGGAAAAACGCCGGCCCAGGGGTCGCTGTATTACCTGGTGGGCATCGACAATGCGCGCTTCAAACAGCCCGTTATTCCGGGCGATCGGCTCGATCTGTACGTCGAGTTGACGCGCAATATGCGGGGCATCTACAAGTTCACGGCAGAGGCTTCGGTCGAAGGCCGCGTGGTCGCGCAGGCCGAGTTGATGTGCACCGAGCGCAGCGTGCCCTGAAGGCCAGCATGCCCAAGATTCATTCCACGGCGCAGGTCGATCCCGGCGCGGAAATCGCCGACGATGT
>NZ_JBYCKI010000190.1:0-13718 GCF_057473305.1 Thiomonas sp. TH-17 | reverse complement strand
GAATTGCTGCCGCATAACTGGGCAAAAACCAACACCCCTGCCGCCAGCACCTGACCTTCACTTCGGGTGTCAAGAGGGGTTGGCGGGACGCTTACGGTGCATATGCCTCAACGCTCGCCGCGCTTGAGGGCTGCGCACCTCAGGTGGACAGCCCTCGAGCGATGGCGGTATCGCGGCGTATGACCTGATCGATTCCAATGAATGCCAATGGCTCAGACTCAGAACCAGAATCGCAAACCCGCGACTATGGCGGTCTGGCTTGTCTTGTCACCCGCTGCGCGCGCGTAGTCCGCACTGCGTGAAAACTTTCCGCTCCATTCCACGCCAACATACGGCGCAAACTGGCGCGTGAATTCGTAGCGAAGGCGCAGCCCGGCGGTCGCATCCGAGAGCCCGCTTCCAATCTGGCGCGCGGGGTCATCCTTGCCGTACAGGTTGGCTTCGATGCGCGGTTGCAGCACGATGCGCTGGGTGATCAGCAAGTCGTAAGTCGCCGCAAGGCGCAGCGCGCTGCGCCCCTCGTTGCCCAAGTAGCCAGTGGCCTCGACATCGAACCAATAGGGCGCAAGGCCCTGCATGCCGAACGCCAGCCAATTGCGGTCGGGGCCGGAGCCGTTGTCGTGACGCACTCCGGCCTGCATGTCCCAGAACGCGGCAACCGAGTGATCCCAGAGAAGCTCGGTTCGTGCATTCTGCAGGCGCCCCTGTGACATGTCGCCATCGGCCTTGATCATGAGGCGGTTGAAGGCGTGGCCGAACCAGGCCTGCACGTCGTAAGCGGTCCAGTTGCCGTTGCGCGTGTACGCCTTTTCCAGGCGATCGACCAGAACTGAGCCGAAAGCGACTTGATCATCCAGGTGAGGCGGCTTGACTCCTGGGGGAATATATGGGCCGGAGGTCAATGTGTAGCCGTCGGAGTATGCGTCGGCGCTGCGCGGCTGGCTGGGCGCCCTATTCGGCATCCCCTGCGATTTTCCCGGAGGCGACGGCTTCGCCGCTGCCGTCTCTTGCATCTGCATGCCTGGCATGTCCATGCCCTTGACGCCACTTTGCGTTGCAGCCGGCTTTGGCAAGGGAGTGGGCTTTGCTGAAGGCGGGGTGGTGCCGCTCATTTCGTGCGTGCTCATCCCTGGCATGTTCATATCCGCCTTGTCCCCAGACTTCGCAGCCGAACTGGCAGCATCGGCCGGGCCGGCGGCCGATGCAACGGGTGCGCTCATCTCTGGCATGCGCATCCCCGGCATGTCCATGCTTTGCGCCCAGGCTGACACGGCGCCGAGCCCGGCCAACGCGACGATGAGCAGAGTTTTAATGTGCTGAAATTTCATTGGATTCTTCCTCGCTTTCCGCCGCGGTTACGACACCAGAATTTCGCGGAACATGCCGCTGTCCATATGCATCATCAGGTGGCAATGCCAGGCCCAGCGTCCCAGCGCGTCGGCGCTGATGCGATAGCTGACTTGCTGCGCAGGTTGCACGGGAATGGTGTGGCGTCGGACCTGAAATTGACCGTCCGGGCTCTCCAGTTCGCTCCACATGCCGTGCATGTGCATCGGATGGGTCATCATCGTGTCATTGACGAGCACCATTCGCAGACGCTCGCCATGGCGGAAATGCACGGGTGTCGATTCCCCGAACGGCACGCCATCGAACGACCATGTGTAGCGTTCCATATTGCCCGTCAGATGCATCTCGATCGTGCGGCCGGGTACACGCGGATCGATCGGGCCGCCGATCGTGTGCAAATCAGCAAGAGTCAGTACCCGCCTGCCGTTGTTGCGCAGGCCCACGCCGGGATCGTCCAGGTTGGTCCGGGGGTGGTCGACGCGAGCGTCGACCCCGGGGCCATATTCAGTAGGTGCGTGTCGCGCGGCTGGGCCCGAGTCCATGCGCATGCCGCCCATGTCCATTCCTGGCATCGAACTCATGTCGTTGCCCATCATGTCGCCCATTGTCAATTGCTGGCGCGGGTCCATCGCCGGAACCGGCGCGGCCAGGTCCGGGTGGGCAGCCAGGGTGCCGCGTGCGTATCCGGTACGGTCCATCGATTGCGCAAAGATCGTGTACGCCTCGTCTCTGGGGCGCACCAGCACGTCATAGGTTTCCCCAGGGCCGAAGCGGAACTCGTCCACGCTCACCGGCTCCACGTTCTGCCCGTCGGCGGCAACCACCGTGAGTTTCAGGCCGGGGATGCGCACGTCGTAAAAGGTATCACCCGAGCCATTGATGAAGCGCAGTCGTGCGACCTTGCCCGGCACGATGGGTGCGAACCAGTTGCCGGCAGGGGTGACGCCATTCGTGAGATACGTCAGCGTGGCGCCCGAGAGATCGGAAAGGTCGCCCGGACTCATCCGCATTTGCTCCCACATCGCACGCTTGTCGATCGCCGCCCGCAGCCCGTCACGGGAGACTTCGCGGAAGAAATCCACCGTCGTCGGTTCGTGGTAATTGTCAAATCCGCTGTCCGCCTTGAGCCTGGCCAAGACGCGCATCGGGTCTTCGTCCATCCAGTCCGACAGCAGGACGACATGATCGGTCTCGGCCGTCATGGTCTCGCCCTTCGCAGGCTCGATGACGATGGCGCCGTACATGCCGGTTTGCTCCTGCATGCCCGAGTGGGAGTGGTACCAGTAGGTTCCCGCCTGTTTGACCTGAAAGCGATAGACGAAGGTCTCTCCTGGCGCGATGCCGCTGAAGCTCAATCCCGGCACACCGTCCATCTGGAACGGAACGAGCATGCCGTGCCAGTGGATCGACGTTGTACGGTTCATGCGATTGGTCACGCGAATCGTGACCGTGTCACCTTCCTTCCAGCGCAACGTCGGACCTGGCAATGAACCGTTGATCGTCGTGGCAACCCGAGACTTCCCGGTGAAGTTGACGGCCGTCTCGGCCACCACCAAATTGAATTCAGTACCGCGTAGTTCCGGAACTGTTCCGGTTGCGGTAGGTGCCGTTTGCGCACGCGCCGCCCATGGAGCCAGGCCAAGCATGACGCCGCCAGCGGCGATCCCCTGCACGAAGCGTCGGCGCTGAACATGGACGCCTTGAGGGCGGACGATGAGATTGCGTTGCATGGTTTTGGCTGCTCCCGTTCAATAGAAAAATTGAACGGCAAGCGTATTGAGCGCGTGTTTTCAGGAAAATGGCCGCAGCATTACATTGATGTCATCGACTTGTCATGGTCGTGGCAGTTTCGGCGAACTACATTAAAAGCACGCCTCAGTCTCGGGGCGTCGGCGGGGTAACGCAGATGAAACTTCTGATCGTCGAAGACGAAGTCAAAACCGGGGAATATTTGCAGCAGGGCCTCAGAGAGTCGGGGTTCGTTGTGGATTGGGCACGCAACGGTCTCGATGGCCATCACCACGCGATGACCACCGCGTATGACCTGATCGTGCTCGATGTCATGCTTCCCGACATTGACGGATGGCGTATCCTCCGCTCCCTTCGCGAGTCAGGCAACGATACCCCGGTGTTGTTTCTCACCGCGCGCGATTCGGTGGAGGATCGCGTCAAGGGCCTTGAGCTCGGGGCCGATGACTATCTGGTCAAACCATTTGTGTTCACCGAGTTGCTTGCACGGGTACGCACCCTGTTGCGACGAGGGCGCGCGCCAACGCAGGTTGATCTCCTTGCGGTTGCCGATCTGGTCCTTGATTTGCCGCGGCGCCGCACGACACGGGCAGGCACCCGGATCAACCTCAGCGGCAAGGAGTTTGCCCTTCTTGAATTGCTGGTCCGTCGTCAGGGCGAAGTCCTGCCCCGGTCCCTGATCGCATCCCAAGTGTGGGACATGAACTTCGACAGTGACACGAACGTGATTGATGTCGCCATTCGTCGGCTACGCGCGAAGATCGACGATGGTTTCGAACCCAAGCTGATCCAGACCGTGCGAGGCATGGGCTACACCTTGGATGCTCCTGATGCACCGTGAGAACAGGAGGCGCCGACCGACGTCCCTGGCGGTGCGCGTCACATTATTGGTTGGGCTCGTAACGACGACGATGTTCCTCATCGCGGCTTGGGGCATCGAACGCTCGATCGAGCGGCATTTCGCGCAGATGGATCTTGCCCAACTAAAGGCTGGGTGGCAATCGGTTACCACGGAGCTTGCCCGGATGGTCCCGGCAACGCCCCGGCCAACGCAGGAGCGCAAGCTCGCCGATGCCACAGCAGGGAATCATGATGTTTATTTTCTTGTGCGCGACGCACAGGGACTCCCACTCTACGAGACGACACCTCCGGAGCTTTCAGCGCTTATTCGAGACGTTTCGGCGGCTGACCACTTGAGCTTAAATGCGCTTAGCGTCTGGAAGACACCGCGGCACACCTACCGTGGCTTGATTGTGCGAAACGGGCGTGACACCGTTGCCGTTGCCACTGTGATTGACTTTCATCTGCAGTATCTGCTGCAACTGCAGGATGCCCTGTGGGCGGGCACGCTGCTGGCGTGCCTCATCAGCGTGATCGTCGCACGCCTAGCGGTACAACAGGGTCATGCTCCGCTGCGACGTATCAGCGCGCAGATGCGCGACATGACGACAGAAAGGCTCGACGTACGCCTGGATCCCCAACAGGTCCCCGTCGAACTGAGCGATCTTGTGATCGCCTTTAACGCAATGTTGATGCGAATCGAGCAGACCTTTCAGCGGCTGCGCAATGTCTCGGCCGATATCGCACATGAACTGCGCACGCCGGTCACCAATCTGACCACCCATACCCAGGTGGCGCTATCTAAGGCGCGGGACGTCGACGCCTACCGCGAAGTCCTCTATTCGAACCTTGAGGAGTTCGAGCGCATGGGTACGATGATCAGCGACATGCTATTTTTGGCACAGGCCGAACAGGGCCTGTTAAGGCAGGCGAGCGCCGACGTTAACGTGGCGGGCGAAGTGCAAGAACTGTTTGAATATTTCGAAGCTTGGGCGGAGGACCGCACGGTTGGTCTCCAATTGCAGGGGAGCGCTGGCACGATACGTGGGGATCGCCCGATGCTGCGTCGGGCATTGAGCAACTTAATCTCCAATGCGATCCGCTATACGCCATCAGGTCAATCCGTGACTGTCAGTGTGTCGCAAAGCGGCTCTCGCGTCACGATCGAGGTTTGCAACCCTGGTCCCGAAATCAAGGCCGAACATCTGCCACACCTCTTCGACCGCTTCTACCGCGTCGATCCATCTCGGCAGCGACGAGGTGAAGGCGCAGGGCTCGGCCTTGCGATAGTCAAGTCGATTGTCGAGTCGCATGGCGGCAGCGTTTCGGTGACATCGAAGAACAGCCGCACGTGTTTTGTGATGCACATGCCAGCGGCATATCGCGGGGCTTAGATTCGGCACCTTCAAGGTAGCCGGTGTTTTTTCAGAAAGCCCGCTTCTGCCCCAGGGGCGTTGGTTGAACCGGATCCAGCGGGCGGAGGATAAACACAGGACCAGCAGAGCATTCGCGGTCAAGAGTTCACGATGCGCCGACCGCATTCCATAGGTGCGCGGCCTAGCTACCCTGCAACCTCGTGCAAATGCGCCGGATTTTGGGGAGGGGAAATCCTGACCACGATCATTCGCAAATCCGCTAGAGTGTTCGCATGAAATCCCGCGAGCTCAAGGACCACCTTTATACCCAGGTTTCCCGCATCGGCTCGGCACTGGGCAGCCCCAAGCGGCTCGAGCTGCTCGAAGTGCTGGCCCAGGGCGAGAAGTCCGTCGAAGCGCTGGCACACGCGGCGAGTATCGACGTCAAGCTCGCCAGCGCGCATCTGCGGGTGCTGCGCAATGCGAGCCTCGTCGATGTCCGGCCGGATGGCAAGAGTCGGGTCTATCGCTTGAGCGGGGCCGACGTGTCGGACCTGTGGGTTGCGCTGCGCAGCGTGGCCGAGTCGCGCTTGGCCGAGTTACAGGTGGCCATGAACCGCCTATTTTCGGGGCCCGAACGGCTCACGCTAGAGAACGCGCAGTCGCTGTTGAAGAAGGTGCGTGACGGCGAAGTTGTGCTGCTTGATGTCCGGCCGGAGAGCGAATACCGCACGGCACACATTCCAGGGGCGCGTTCCGTACCGCTGGATGAACTTGAGGCGCGAATCCAAGAGCTACCGCAGGACAAGGACGTGATCGCCTACTGTCGCGGACCATTCTGCGTCATGTCGGAAGCCGCGGTCACGCTGCTGGCCCAGCACGGTCTGAGTGCACGCAAGGTGGCTGAAGGCGTGCCCGAGTGGAAGGCCGCCGGCTTGCCGATCGAAGCGACTGTGTGATGAACGCCTCCCGCATGGCGGACGCGGGGCACAAACGCCACCTGCAGGGTATTCGCGCCAATCTGCACCAGTTCATCTGGCAGGCGGTACAGGTGTTTTTGGTCGGTCTGCTGATCGGCATGGAGCGCACCGTGCTGCCGTTGGTGGCCGCACGGGACTTCGCCGTTCCGAAGTCCTCCTTCCTTTATCTGCTGTCCTTTGTCATTTCCTTCGGACTGGTCAAGGGTGCGCTGAACTTCGTCGCCGGTCGCCTGTCCGAACGCATTGGGCGCAAGCCGGTGCTCATTTTTGGCTGGGTCGCGGCGATCCCGATCCCCCTGCTAATTTTCTATGCGCAATCTTGGTGGTGGATCGTCGCAGCCAATCTGTTCCTCGGCATCAACCAGGGCTTCGCCTGGAGCATGACCGTTACCAGTAAGGTCGACATCACCCGAGCCGAGCAACGCGGCCTGGCCACCGGAATCAACGAGTTCGCCGGCTACGTCGCGGTTGGCCTGGCGGGGCTCGCGACGGCCTACTTGGCCAACATGTATGGACCGCGTTTGGCACTGCTCGGGTTCGCTGCCGGAGTTATTGCGCTCGCGCTGTCCACCGCGCTGCTGTTCGTGCGTGAGACCTTGCCGTGGGCACATGCCGAACGCCAACACCATGCCAACGGATCGCGCACTGGGCTCCGGCCGCGATTCGCTGATGGACTGCCCGAGCATCCGACGTCGTGGCAGATCTTTCGCTATGTCTCCTTTGCTCACCCGACCTTCTCGGCGCTATGCCAGGCGGGCGTCGCCAACAAGGTTGGCGACACTCTTCTATGGGTGCTGTTCCCCTCGTACCTGCACGGCCACGGCCTGAGCTTGGTGCAGGTGGGCTGGGTCACCGGGGCATACGCCTTGACCTGGGGCGTGTCTCAGTTGTGGACCGGGTCGCTGTCGGATCGCATCGGACGGCGACCGCCGGTAGTCGCTGGGTTGTGGCTGCTCGGTATCGGCGTCGCTGCAGTCGTTCTGGTCAAGGGTTTAGTCGCCTGGCTCATCACCGCCGTGGTAATGGGCGTGGGGATGGCATTGCTGTATCCAAACCTGATCGCCGCGGTTGCCGACATCGCTGATCCGACGTGGCGTAGTTCGGCGCTCGGCACCTATCGCTACTGGCGCGATACAGGCTATGCCATCGGCGCCCTCGCGCTCGGCCTTATCGCACAAATGCGTGGTAGTGTCGTACCGGCCTTCTGGGTCACGGCTGCATGGCTCGGAGCCTCTGGCGCCTGGGTGCTGCTGCGTGCACAGGAGACTCATCACGCGCAAGGGGACTGATGGAATTCTCACGCGCGCGGACGCCGACTGCGCACCAGATCAATGGGAATCCGCGTCAGTCCAGCACGGAATCACTGCGCGAGATGGCAGGCATGTTGACGCCGATCCCCGCGTGTGCCACCTTGCCGATCTTGTGCTGAGCCGCTTGCCCCCGGCCGGGTAAGAGGTGGCACAGATTCCCTACCGATTCTGGTGGCTCATGGCCCACGGCACTTTGCCCTGAACTGGCTCAGTCGGGCGTCGACCCTGCCTGGGTTTACTGCACTGGCGACTCAAAGTAGTCCGAGTAAGATGGGGCGCATTCATAACCGGAGTCATCGAAAATGGGCCGCTACGCTGAATTGTGTATCGACTATGCCGAGAGCCAAAAGCGACACTCGGATTTCTTTGATGCGATGTACGAGCAGGTTCAGCAATTTGCATCTGGTTTGGCGGAGTACCTTGAGGCACCAGCACAGGCAACTCCAACCTCCCCTGGTATGCCGAATCAATATGTGACCTTGCTGCGCGCCGATGAGGATCTGCCTATAGAACGTTCCAGTGACCTTTTCCCCTTGGGACAAGACCTTCGTGCTTGGTTCCGGGTTGGCATCTTGCTTGAGTGTGGGCTAGGCACTCTACCCAAAGAGCAATATGTCGTGCGTGTCGGTCTGAGATGGCTGCACGACTTCATGGAGGTCACATTCCCAGAGATTCCGCACACGGAGAGGTGCTATCGGCACCTTCACAGGGCGGACTATCGATCAGCTTACCGAATTATCTTGTCGGCAATCGAGGCCAAGCTTCGGTTCGATCCGTTCCACCCAACCTAGCAGTTGCGTAGCCAGTGTCCATGCGACAAGAGCAAGGCTGTTTAGCCCAGCTTGGCCGCAAACCGTGTTCGATCCGATGCCGAATTGATTAGCGCCCCGGCGGACGCATCATTAGGCGTGTTCACCCGGTACGTGCGTCACCATGAGTCAGGGCTGGATAGCGCCTGGTCACAACAGAATTGGCATGCTGTGCACCAACCGACTGTTCGCGATGCACATAAAGGCCAACCTGACGGCGGCCTGCTTCGCGCTGCGAAGTCTGTGCGCTGCACAACAGACTGCAGCAGCGTCGTGAGCTAGCCTGCGTTTGGCAGGTGCTTAGAGGCGTGATCGACCGCCACGGGGCGGTGCGAACGCAGTGCGCGGCGATTGCAGCGCGCCTTCGTCTGCATAGTGCTTCGGCGCCCGAAGCGGTTGCTCAGGCGTTCCGCTTCACACAGGAGGTTCCATGAAATCCTTGCCTGCAATGGCTGTTGGTTTGGCGTCCATGCTCGCCAGTGGCGCGGTGTCTGCGCAGAGCGGCAACATGATGAATGGTGGCGGCTGGATGGGGGGCTACGGCGGCTACTGGGGGCCGACCCTGCTGGTTTTCGTTGTCGCCGTCGTCCTCTGGGTCGTCCTGCAAAAACGCAAATGATTTAGGGGGCTGCGACTCCTATCGAGGTGCTTATCAGCGACACGGGACCGCCACCATGCAGCCGACCTTGACCGTTTCTTACTTTTCCGATGTGCTCTGCATATGGGCCTACGCAGCTCAAATCAAGCTTGATGAGTTGCGCCGACAATTCGGTGACCAGATCCAAATCGAGTATCGCTTTCTCCACTTGTTCGGCGATGTCGAAGCTCGCATAGAGGTTGGCTGGGGCGACAAAGGCGGCGCGGGGGGCTATTCGCGGCATCTTCAACAGATGGCAGCACGTTTCGTGCATATCGATATCCATCCCGAGATCTGGACCAGGAATGCCCCGCCCACCTCGGCAAGTTGCCACCTGTTTCTCAAGGCCATACAGTTGCTGGAAAAACACGGTGAACTCTCGGCGGCGCCCGAACAGCGGTTCGGCGGCAAGAGCGTCTTCGAAGAGGCGGTGTGGCGTTGTCGTCTCCGGTTTTTCCGCGACCTGCAGGACATCGCCGATCGAGAAATTCAGGAAGCGATAGCCACGGAAATGGCATTGCCCCTTGCCGGCATCCGCCAGCACATCGACAGTGGTGCTGCCCATGCGGCGCTGTGCGCGGACTTCGATGCCAAGGACCGGCAACTTGTCGAAGGCAGCCCCACCCTGGTGCTCAACGAAGGCCGGCAGAAGCTCTATGGGGATGTCGGCTACCGAGTCATCGAGGCCAGCATCAACGAGTTGCTGATGGACCCCGGCGACCGGGCCAGTTGGTGTTGATCCACAGTACACGAACCGCAGGTACGGGACATTCGTTCGCCGCACCCGGATTCCATTTTTGGGAGGTGACCGATGAGCGAACATGAACACACCACCAAGGACGAGCCGGAGAGCAAACTGACCCAGGATGAAGTGGCAAAAAAGGCCTACGCCATCTATGTGAAGGAAGGCCGTCCGCAAGGACATGCAGACCAGAACTGGTCGGACGCCGAAGCTCAATTGCAGCACGCCGGTGCCACCAAAACTGACCATCCTGAGCACCAAGCTGAGCACATGGGTCATCACGACCACCATGCGCACATGGCGGCGGACTTCCGCAAGCGGTTCTGGATTTCGCTGGTCCTGACACTGCCGATCCTCGCTTTGTCACCGCTGCTGCAAACGCTGGTGGGACTGCGTGAAACTGTCGGATTTCCGGGCGACCTGTATGTCCTGTTCGGCTTTTCCTCGGCGGTCTTCTGGTACGGTGGGTGGCCTTTCCTTCAGGGCCTGACCACGGAGATCAAATCCCTCAAGCCAGGGATGATGACGCTCGTGGCCGTGGCCATCACCACCGCCTATCTGTATAGCAGCGCCGTCGTGTTTGGTCTGACCGGCAAGGTGTTCTTCTGGGAGCTGGCCACCCTTGTCGACGTCATGCTGCTGGGACACTGGATCGAGATGAGGTCGGTGATGGGCGCCTCAAAGGCGCTTGAGGAACTGGCCAAGCTCATGCCCTCCGACGCGCACAAACTGATGCACGACGGGAGCGTGAAGGACGTGCCGCTGAGCGAGCTAGCGGTTGATGACAAGGTTCTGGTGAAGCCGGGCGAGAAAGTCCCGGCGGACGGCGCCATCATCGAAGGCGAGAGCTCGGTCAACGAGGCGATGCTCACTGGCGAGTCGACGCCTGTCGCGAAGGCGAGCGGCGGCAAGGTCATCGGCGGCTCCATCAACGGCGAAGGCGCTCTGACCATCGAGGTCAAAGGGACCGGCAAGGATTCGTTCCTGTCGCAGGTGATCGACTTGGTCAAACAGGCCCAGGAAAGCAAGTCGAAGACGCAGAACCTCGCCGACACTGCGGCGATGTGGCTCACCCTCATTGCGCTAGTCAGCGGTGCGGGCACCTTCCTGATCTGGCTACTGTTCATGGAACGGGATCTAGCCTTCGCCATCGAGCGCGCCGTGACGGTGATGGTGATCACCTGTCCGCATGCGCTCGGGCTGGCCGTGCCGCTGGTGGTGGCCGTCTCGACGGCCTTGGCAGCGAGCCACGGCCTGCTCATTCGAAATCGTGCGGCGTTCGAAGGTGCACGCAAGCTGCGGGCCGTCATCTTTGACAAGACCGGCACGCTGACCGAGGGTCGCTTTGGCGTCACCGATACCTTGCTGCTGGCCCAGGACATCGACGAAGAGACGCTGCGCAAGTACGCGGCCTCCGTGGACGTCAATTCCGAACACCCCATCGCCAAGGCGATCGCCGAGTCATCGGAGCAGAAGCTGCCGGTCGAGAATTTCAAGAGCATCCCGGGTAAGGGCGCGCAGGGCAAAGTGGACGGCAAAGAGATCCAGGTGGTTAGCCCGGGCTACTTGCGCGAACAGCACATCGATCTCGCTGACAAGCGCGTCGAGCCCTTGCAGGCACAGGGTAAGACGGTGGTGTTTGTCCTCGTCGACGCTCAATTGAAGGGAGCTCTCGCCCTGGCCGACATCGTCCGGCCCGAAGCGAAGGAGGCCATCGACGCCCTTAAGGCGATGGACATCCGCTGCATGATGCTCACCGGCGACAACAAGGCGACGGCGAAATGGGTGTCCGACCAGCTCGGCCTGGACGAGTACTTCGCCGAAGTCCTGCCGCAGGACAAGGCAGCCAAGGTCAAAGAGGTCCAAGCACGTGGCGTGTTGGTGGCCATGACTGGCGACGGTGTGAACGATGCACCGGCTCTGGCGCAGGCCGATGTGGGCATCGCCATTGGCGCCGGCTCGGATGTGGCGGTCGAAACCGCCGACATCGTTCTGGTGCGCAGCAATCCGCTGGACGTCGTGGCCATCGTGCAACTGTCGCGCGCGACCTATCGCAAGATGATTCAGAACCTGGTCTGGGCCACGGGCTACAACGTCGTCGCAATTCCGCTGGCGGCCGGCGCGCTCTACGCCTGGGGCGTGGTGCTGTCGCCGGCCCTGGGAGCTGCACTGATGGCGGCGAGCACGGTGATTGTGGCCATCAATGCGCGGCTACTGCGGCTGAAGAAGTGACACGGCGTTCCATGGCCGGGCACGCCCGTGCCACCGCGACAAACCTGTTCGTGCCATGTGCCGGCGCGCGCGTGATCGTCGAAGCCGAGAAACAGCTTTGAAGCGACGGACGTCTCGCGCAATCTCTCTAAGTTGCACGCTGAGTATCCGCTTCCGGATGCGGAACACATGCGTTCTAGTCCCCGCTTTGGGTCGCTATGCAAAGCTTTGCATAGCGACCCCTATGCCGAGGTCTCAACTATGCGCAGTTGCGCAATGCGGGAAGCTCGCTGGTGAGGCTTGACGCGGCCTACAGGGCCTCGATGACGTGAACATCTTTACATAGTCTGCGCGCCGGCGTGCACTGGCGGCTCCACAACCTGGAGACTGCCATGCGTACCAAGCCTTGTTCTCGCCCCGTTCCTTCTGGCCGCTGCCGCGGCTGTGTTCAACTGGATCGCCTCATCCTGGGGTACCGCCAGTACCTCTCGGAGCGCGGCAATGCCCCCAGCTACGTGCGCACCTGCGAGGCTGCGGTGGCGCACCTGTCGATGTGAATGAACCGACATCAAGCTCAAGCACTTCCGCGCCAGCGACGACCTTATGACGTTCCTGCGCGGCCTGTAACTATGCAAAGCACAGAGAGCCCGGCAACGTCTTGCGGTCCAGCGCAAAGCGGCGCCGGGTGCGGTGGACCTACGCAAAGTTGAGTGCTAAGCATAGGGGTCGAAAGCGCCAGTTACGCCGACGCGTAAAGCCGCCGCTCACGAGTCCGAGGATGCCGGCGACCGCTGACCACACCATTGCTGTCGTCGCCACAAGCCCAGCCCAGCGCCTGCTTTGGCCGAACTAGAGTCATTCACTCTGTTGCCGCCGACGGCGAAATGAGCCAAACGTTAGAAGGAGGCTGCCGACGTCTGGCTGCGACGCTTACCTTGAGGCCATACCGAAGCTTCATGCGCGTTCCGCAATGATTGGTATGGCTCCACCGATTTGCGGTGGGCCGGCTCATTCTGCCGGCGGCGCCAGCAGGCTAAGGCCCACATTACTCAGCGTGGCACAGCGGGCAGCCGCATAAAGCCGTCGGGTCCGCGACTTGGAAGCATTTCGCCTCGACTTCTGACTCGGGAGAAACCGCTGCTCGCACACCGTCACGCGCACGCTGTCAAGCCCGCATGGATGACAGTCTCCGCCAGGATGTCAAACATCCTGCCCAGGTCCGCGTCCCTCGGGTCAGCGATCTCCTCATGTTGATCGAACTCGGCAGTCCGTCCGATGAGGAACGCCACCCCTGACCTGCGGGACGTCGGCTGTCGCGGTCGGGATTGATCGATTGAACAAAGAGTGGCCAGATAGGGCACTGATGCTCTGAAACGTCCCCTGACAGCAATGCAATTCTCTTCATGAAGCCTTCACATATTGCGCCGAGGCTTCTCCTTCGTTGTCTGGACTCACACTGGTTGTATGTGCAAGTTATATGCGTAAAATGTGCACACAGTCTCCTTTCAATCTAGGATCTACCCCATGTTCGCCGTCGCATCCGAGGTTCTCGAGTCCACGCGTGAGCCTGGGACTACGCGCTTTTCGCCGGCAAATTTCGCGGCACTGCTTGAGCTCCCGCTGCAAGACTTAGCCGAACTTGCCGGCGTGCACCGGAACACCCTGCGCACGCACCCGGAGTCGCCGAGGCTGCAAGCAGCATTGCGTGATTTGATGCGCGTTTTAGTGGCGGCCATGG
>NZ_JBYCKI010000189.1:0-8309 GCF_057473305.1 Thiomonas sp. TH-17 | reverse complement strand
CTCGCCGGCTATGCGCAGACCCGCGCGGGGCAGCGCTACACCTTCGCCGCGCTGGTGAACGACCCACGCGCCGGTGGCGCCTGGCCTGCGCTAGAGGCCTTCATCAACGGCTTCATGCAGACGGCTTGAGCGCGCACTTCGCCGACCTCCCCCTATCTTTCGAGAGTCCCTCATGGCCTTTCACCTCACCGATCTCATCGGCTACGGCGCGGCGTTTCTCACCACCGTGTCTTTCGTGCCGCAGGCCTGGCTGACGGTTCGCAGCCGCAATGTTTCGGGTATTTCGCTCGGCATGTACTCGCTGTTCACCACAGGCGTGGCGCTCTGGCTGGCCTATGGCGTCATCCAGCGGAGCTGGCCCCTGGTTGGCGCCAACGCGGTGACTTTCCTGCTGGCGCTGGCCGTGCTGATCATGCGGTTGCGCTACGGCGCGCGACAGGCGGGGTGAGTCCGGCCTGCGCTTGGCCCCGTTTTGCTGCGCCGCAGCGAGCGCTTGGATCCTGGTTTAGACAGATCATCGGGCGTCACTTCGATGTTCCTTGGATCGTCCAAAAACTTGTAAGTAATTTGGTGATTTTGTAGTTCTAATTCCTGCCAAATTGCTTTACAATCTATCCATTGATATTTTGATTCAATGAGTCTCCAGAAATATCACCACAAGTAGCGAGTTCTACCTGTGTTTTCTGGCCTGCGCGGGCCAGAAATTTCTCGTTCGTCTCCTAGACGGCATAAGGGGTTCAAGCCAACCCCGCGCTTCATGGCATTCGCTCTGAATGCCCACCGGCCGCGTCTGCACGCGCGGCCACCCAGTCGCCACGCCCCGCTTTGCTGGGCGTCCTGCCATCGGACAACCTACAGGGTTGTCCACGACCTTGGGAGAGTCCATGCAGAACTCTGCTTCATCATTCATCGTCGGAAAATCGACCCTTGCCCCCGTTGTTGCCGTGATTGGCGCTGGCGCGTGGGGCACGGCGCTGGCCTGCGCCCTGCGGCGCGGCGGGCTGGAGGTGCGCCTGTGGGCGCGCCGCCCCGATCTCACCCACGCCATCGCCACCCAGGCGCGCAACCCGCGTCATCTGCCGGAGCTGGAATTGCCTGCCGGCCTGAAGGCGAACAGCCAGATGGCCGAGGTGCTTGACGGCGCCGACGCGGTGTTCATGGTCGTGCCGTCGGCTGCGCTGCGCGAGGTGGCGCGCGCTGCCGCGCCCTGGCTGCAGCGGCGCGCGGTGGTGTTGGCCGCTTGTAAAGGGATCGAGCAGGGCAGCGGCGCGCTGATGACTCAGGTGTTGCAGCAGGAGTTGCGGCCGGGCGCGCTTATTGGTGCGATCGGCGGGCCGAGTTTTGCGCATGAGGTGGTGCGCGGTCAGTCTGCGGCGCTCACGGTCGGTCTGCCTGCGCTGCGTCAGCGCGGCGCGGTCGATGTGCAAAGCCACGCGCAGCGGCTGATGGGGGGGCTGCGCGCAGCGTTCGCCGCAGGGCAGGTGCAGCTCGACGTGACGGACGATGCCATCGGCGTGCAGGTCGGCGGGGCGCTCAAAAACATGATCGCCATCGCGTGCGGCGTGGCCATGAGCTGCGAGCAGGGCGAGAACGCGCGCGCGGCCATTCTGACGCGCGGCTTGCAGGACATGCGGCGCCTGGCCCTGGCGTTGGGCGGCCGCCCTGAAACCCTGTTGTCGAGCGCGGGTGCGGGCGATCTGTTTCTCACCGCGTCGTCGGCCCAATCGCGCAACACCCGGCTGGGCATGCAGCTGGGGCGCGGCGAATTCCCCGGCGGCGAGGGCGAGCTGGCCGAAGGCGCGATCAGTAGCCAGTCGGTGCAAATTCTGGAACGGCGGCTCGGCCTGAATTTGCAGGTGGCCGCTGTGGTGCGCGATGTGCTGGGGCGCCGTCAAACGGCAGAGGAGGCCTTGCGGCGCCTGTTGAATCAGCCGGTACAGCAGGACGACGCGCTCGGCTTACCCGTCGCTTCGGGGGTGCATACGCACCGGCTATTGCGCGACGCGCAGGGCTTGCGGCCCACCCTGTCCCGCGCGCAGTCGCGGCAGTCGCAATGAAGGAGGCGTCGATGCCACAAACCATTCTGGCCACCGATCTGGACGGCACTTTTCTGGGCGGCAACGAGGCGCAGCGCGCGGCGTTGTATGAATGGATCGCGCAGCGCCGCAGCGAGATCGTGCTGATTTTTGTCAGCGGTCGCGGGTTCGACTTCATGCGCCAACTCGCACGCGATCTGCCGGTGCAACCCGATCATGTGATTGGCGACGTGGGCACCAGCGTGGCGACCGGCGCCGACTTCGCGCCCATTCCGTCGATCGATCATTGGCTCGACGCGAGCTGGCCCGCAGACATGGCGCAGCAGATCGATGTCATCGTTCGTCGGCACCCAGAGCTGCAGCCCCAACCCCAGCACGGCGGCCGCAGACGTTCGTATTTTTACCGTCGGCCAGAGCCGGTGCAGGTGGCTGCGACTGAGTTGCAGCGACTCGGATTCGACACCCTGATGTCGGACAACCAGTATTTCGACGTGCTGCCGCGCGGGGTGCAGAAAGGCTCGACCCTGTTGCGCACCCTGGCCGCGCTCGGCCTGCCCGAACACCGCACCCTGGTGGCCGGCGACACGCTTAACGATCTGTCGATGTTCCAGACCGGCCTGACCGGCGTGGCCGTAAGCAACCGCGAGGCCGCGCTCGATCATGCCATCACGCCGCATACCAATGTGTACCGCAGCGCCCAGCCGGGCGCAGCCGGGGTGCTCGACGCCTTGCAGCGATTTCATCAACAGGGGGATTTCAATGGCTTCATCTCTGGTCATCGTCTATCACAGACAACCGTATGAGGAACACAGCGAGGGCGGCCAGACCGTTCTGAGGGAAAACAAAAGCCCCAACGGCATCGTGCCGGCCCTCAAGGGTTTCATCGGCCAGGTCGACAGGGCGAGCTGGGTGGCGTGGAAAAAGGCGCCGACGGGAAAAGCTGCGAAGTTCGAACGCCGCATCACGGTGAACGACAGCTACGGCAACTATGAAGTCGTGCGGCTGCCCCTCACGACCGAGCAGATCAGCCAGTTCTATCACGTCGTCTCGAAAGAGGCGCTGTGGCCCATCCTCAACAGCTTTCCCTCGCTCTACTCCACCGAGAACTGCCAGTGGAGCGTGTTCCGCGAGGTCAACCGCCTGTTCGCCGAAGCCGCCTGCGCCGAGGCCGCGCCGGGGGCGGTGATCTGGGTGCACGACTACAACCTGTGGCTGGTGCCGGGTTTTGTGCGGCAGATGCGCCCGGATGTGAAGATCGCCTTCTTCCACCACACGCCGTTTCCCGCGCCCGATGTGTTCAACATCCTGCCCTGGCGTGATGAGATTCTGGCTTCGCTGCTCGATTGCGATCTAGTGGGCTTTCACGTGCCGCGCTACGCCCGCAACTTCGCCGCGCTGGTGCAGTCGCTGCGCAAAGTCGAGGGCCTGGTCGAGCGCAAGGTGTACCCGGAACTGCAGGCCACGGGTACTGCGCTGTCCGAGCCGGTCACGCCGGTTTCCATCACGGTGGGCGGGCGCATGATCCGCGTCGATGCCTTTCCCATCGGCACCCATGCCGACCTCATCCGCAGCACGGTGCAGAAGCCTGACAACCTGGCGCGGGTGGCCCACATCCGCCGCGAAATGGCCGAGCAGACCATCATCGTGTCGATCGGCCGGGTGGACTATGCCAAGGGCACGCGCGAAATGCTGCTGGCCTTCGAGCGGCTGCTGGTGCGCCGTCCCGAGCTGCACGGCAAAGTCCGGCTGCTGGTGACGGCAGTGGCCGCAGCCGACGGCATGCGCGTCTACAAGCGGGCGCAGCAGAACATCGAGCAGCTCGTCGGACGCATCAACGGCCATCACGGCTCGCTCACCTGGTCGCCCATCCTGCTCTCCACCACGCCCATGCCATTCGAGGAGACGCTGAGTTATTACCGCGCCGCCGACATCTGCTGGATCACGCCGCTGCGCGACGGCCTGAACCTCGTGGCCAAGGAGTTCATCGCCGCGCATGTGAACGAGAGCGGCGTGCTGGTGCTGTCGGAATTCGCCGGGGCGGCCGTGGAGTTGCAGGACGCCGTGCTGGTCAACCCGTACAGCATCAGCCAGATGGACGATGCCATCGACCGGGCGCTGGACATGCCGCGCGACGAACAGCGCGAACGCATGCAGCGCATGGATGCACTCATCTGCCGTTACGACATCAACCACTGGACGCACCACGTGCTCGAACTGTTCGCGCAGTTGCGGGCGCAGTGAGCCGAGCCGTTCGGTGATGCGCAACGACCTGAACGCGACCTGGACGATGCTGTGGGCGTGGGCGTCGTCCCACCCGCCCGACTCGCTGGCCATCGCCCTCACCCTGCTGGCGGCGCCGGTGTTCATGCTGGGGGCGAGACTGCTGCTCAAGGCCAGCGGGCCGGAAGGCAACGGGCAGTTTTTGTATCTGCGCCTGCGCAATCCGTTGAGGCTGGCCTGGCTGCTGCTGATACTGCGCGTCGATGCGGGGTTTTTGCAGCAGCGGCTGGAGAGCTGGTCGTGGGTGATTGCGCCGTTGCATCTGAGCCTGATCGCCGCGCTGACCTGGCTGGCCATGCGCCTGGTGCGGTCGGGCGGCGAGCTGGTGCTGCTGCGGCGCGGCGGCCTGCAACTGCCAGACGACCCCAATCTGCTCGATTCCAATCTGGAAGTGCGCGGCCTGCTCACCCGGGCTCGGGTGCTCACGCGCGTACTGAGCTTCCTCATTCTGCTCGTCGGCCTTTCAGTGGCGCTGATGAGCATTCCCGATGTGCGGCAGATCGGCGCCAGCCTGCTGGCGTCGGCGGGCATCGCCGGTCTGGTGGTGGGTTTCGCCGCGCGGCCGGTGCTCAGCAATCTGCTAGCAGGTCTGCAGATTGCGATGACCGAACCGATCCGCATCAACGACGTGCTCATCGTCGAGGGTGAATGGGGACGGGTGGAGGAGATCACCGGCACTTATGTGGTGTTCCGCGTGTGGGACGACCGGCGGCTGATTCTGCCGCTGCAGTGGTTCATCGAACACCCCTTCCAGAACTGGACGCGCACCAGCGCCAGCCTGCTGGGCACGGTGTTTCTGTGGGTGGACTACGCCACTCCGGTCGAAGCACTGCGCGACGAACTCAAGCGTCTGTGCGCGGCCGACCCCGACTGGGACGGCCGCCTGGCCCTGGTGCATGTGACCGACGCCACCGAGACCGCGGTGCAGGTGCGCTTTCTGGTGAGCGCGGCCAATTCGGCGCGCGCCTGGGAACTGCGCTGCCGCATTCGCGAAGGCATGATCGCCTATATGCAGCGCGCCCAGCCCGGGCATCTGCCGCGTCGGCGTGTGCAGTGGCATGAGCATGCAGAAACCGGTTCGTCACCGGCACCATTCTGATTTTTCCCCCGAGAAAGGCTACGAGATGAGCGCATGGCTATCCCTTCCCTTTTTGAATAACTCTTTGCAGAGCTGGCTGCTGGCGCTGGGCTGGCTCGTTTTGGTTGTGGTGCTGGTCTCGGTGGTCAAGCCGGTGCTGGTGTCTTGGATCAGCGCCCTGGCCTCGCACACCAGCAATCATTGGGACGACGCGCTAGTCAATGCGGTGCAGGGCACGCGCCTGCCGCTGGCCGCGCTCATCGGTCTTTACCCGGCGGTGCAAAGCCTCAGCCTGCCGGACACGGTGGGCAAATGGGTGCTGGGACTGGCGGCCGTGGCGCTGTTTCTGCAGATCGGGCTGTGGGTGTCGCGCTTTCTCGATTTCTGGATTCGCGTCTCGCGCGAGCGCGCCATCTCTCACGACCCCGAAACCGCCACCGGCCTGGCCGCGATGAGTTTCATCGCCCGGTTGGTGCTGTGGTCGCTGGTCTTTTTGCTGCTGCTCGACAACCTCGGCTTCAACGTCACCACCCTGCTGGCCGGTCTGGGCGTGGGCGGCATTGCGGTGGGCCTGGCCTTGCAGAACATTCTGGGCGACCTGTTCTCCAGCCTGTCCATCGTGCTCGACAAACCCTTCCAGATCGGACACTTCGTCGTCGTCGACAACTTCTCCGGTACGGTGGAAAACATCGGCTTGAAGACCACCCGCATTCGCTCCATCAGCGGCGAGATCGTGGTGTTCTCCAACACCGATCTCACCAAGGCCCGGCTGCGCAACTACAAGTTCATGCAGGAGCGGCGCATCGTGTTCGCCTTCGGCGTGACCTACGACACGCCGGCAGACACTCTGGAGCACATCCCGGCCCTGGTCAAAACCATCGTCGATCAGCAAGCCAACGCCCGATTCGACCGCGCGCACTTCAAGGATTTTGGTGATTCCAGCCTGAACTTTGAAGTGGTGTACTGGATGAAAACCTCCGACTACACCGCCTATATGGATACTCAGCAGGCGATCAACCTCGGTCTGGTGCGCGAATGCGCGCGCATCGGCGCGGAGTTCGCCTTCCCCACGCGCACCGTCCAACTGCAATTCGCGCCAGCTGCGACTGCACCGGAGCACCTCGAAAACAGGGCGCGTCTGGCCCGATTCGTCCAGGAAGCGACATGAGCGCGACCGACGCCGACACGGCCCCGCCGCCACAGCCCAAGTCATCGAACGCGCAAGAGGTTTGGGCCAGAGCGAAGACGCTGTTGCGGCGTTTGCGGCGGCTGATCGACCGCCAAGGCCCGCAATTGCTGGCGGCGCTGTTGGCCGTTGCGTGTGCGGCGCTGCTCATCGAGCCCAGTACGCACAAGCTCGAATCCACCCTGCTGCTCGTCTGGCAAAACGGGGCGCAGGGCATCGGGCAGCTTGGGCAGTTTGCGGCATTTCCGCCCATTCTTTTGGGGGCGGGTCTGCTGCTGATGGCGGCGGGCTTGCTGATGCGCGCCCGTCTGGCCTGGGCCATGGCCCTGATTCTGTCTCTGCTGGCCGGCGGGCTGGCGGTCTGGACGGTGAGGCGCCCAGACACCGTGTTTTTCATTGCGGCATTGCTCATCATCGTGCTCATGGTGTGGGCGCGGCGGTTTAACCGCTCCAGCGTGGCCACGGGCACGTTGTTCGCATTTCTCGGGGTGGGCAGTCTGCTGGTTTATGCGCTGCTGGGCTCGCTCTGGTTCGGCGCGGGCTTCGCGCCACGCATCGAAAATCTGTCGCAGGCGCTTTATTTTTCGGTCGTCACCATGTCCACAGTGGGGTATGGCGATGTGGTGCCCAAGACCGATCCGGCCCGCCTGTTCACCGTATCGCTCATCGTTCTGGGCATCACGGTATTCGCCACCACTTTGTCTGTCGTCGTCGGGCCGCTGATCGGCGGCAGTCTCAAGCGAACCCTGGAGAAGCGCATGCACAACGTGAATCGCCGTCATCACATCGTCCTTGTCGGGGGCTCAACGCTGGCGCAGGCCTTGCGCCAGTCTTTGGTTTCGCGCGCCGTGCCGGTCACGGTCGTTTTGCCGGAAGACACCGTCAATCCCTACCCGGAAGATGCGGACGTGATTGTTGGCGACCCCTCGCAACCGCAGACCCTGCAGGACGCCGGGGTGCCGCAAGCCCGCGCCGTGCTGGTGCTGCGCGATGACGATGCGGACAACGCCTTCATCGTCCTCGCCGTCAAGGAGCTGGCCCCCAAGGTGCGCACCGTGGCGGCGGTGCAAGATGCGCGCAACGTGACCAAAATCCGGCGCGTCCAGCCCGATATGGTGTTCGCGCCGCAGTTGCTGGGCGGCGAACTGCTCGCCCGCAGCCTGCTGGGTGAGCCGATCGACAACGCCTTGATCAATGACTTGCTGCTGGGCAAACCCGACAAGGCATGAGGCTGCGCTCGCGGCGATAGCCGCCGCGATTTCTGGCGTCAGCTTCGGACGCATCCGAATGGCCCCACCCGCATGCCGTTCGTAGAATCGGCGCAGATTCGCGGTTGCGCCCCTTGTGTGCAGATCTTGGGCGCTCAACCAAGCGAAGACCATAACGAGGGGACTGGGATGCGGATTCTGATTGCCGAAGATGACCGGGTCTTGGCCGATGGCCTGCTGCGCTCGCTACGCGCGCTGGGCTATGCGGTCGATCAGGTGGCCGACGGCAACAGCGCCGACGCGGCGCTGCAGTCCAGCGAATTCGATCTGCTGATTCTCGACCTGGGGCTGCCGCGGCTGTCGGGCTTTGAGGTGCTGCGCAAGCTGCGCGCTCGCGGCGCCACGGTGCCCGTGCTCATTCTCACCGCCGCCGACAGCGTGGAAGACAAGGTGCGCGGCCTCGACCTCGGCGCCGACGATTACATGGCCAAGCCCTTCGCGCTGCAGGAGCTCGAAGCCCG
>NZ_JBYCKI010000188.1:0-3115 GCF_057473305.1 Thiomonas sp. TH-17 | reverse complement strand
GCGCAAAACGGGTACGAACAGACATGAGCAATCAACCTGCAGCAGTAAACCTAGAGTCAAATGATAACAGGCACGCTCTGGCTTCGGTATCCTTGTTGCGGTATTGAACCGCCCCGGCTTGATCATACCCTCCGGCATCTTGATGCTGCCAGTAGGGCCAACTGACTTATAGACATGGCTATCCATGTTCTCGCCATTCCTCCTTGAGGTAATCGACTCCCGACGACCGATAACCGCCGAAAGGTTCTGATTCGTCAGAATTCACCGGATAGATATCCCCAACCTGCTCCACAATGATCATTACTCGCCTTATAGGCCGGGCGTCGGGCTGGACAACTGGGAGATGAAGTCGTCGATTCTTTCCGCGATGCGGCTCTCGACCGTGCGCAGGCGCAGAATTGGAATGCCGCTTTTTTCTAGGACACCATTCTTTAAGGCGTCCCGCGCCGCCTGCTCGGGCTGGTCATGGGAGCCGCCATCGACCTCAATCACCCCCACCGGTCTCTTGCCCACCTTGAAATAGATCACAAAATCGCAACTGGAGCGCACCATGAAAGCCCGCTCGCGGTCTGTCCAATCCTGATTACTCGGCGATGCGATCTGATCCAGCTTGATCTGCGCGTGGTACATCAATGACTGGCACGCCAGGGCGGACAGCGCCTCGCGCAGCAGTTGCGCCACGATCTGCTCGGATTTGTAGCGTGAATCTTCACGCCGCAGGCGGGCGCCCAAGCGCGCCAAGGATAGGTCAAACTCCCGATACAGCAAGTCAAAGGCTGATACCACAGGGGCGCGCACGATCTGCTCCTCCTGCGCGTAATAGGTAACATAGCGAATTAGGGCCGCGATGTAGCGGTTGTTGCCGGTGAACACCTCGTCGCCCGTCACAAGGGTGAAACGGTGCTTGGCCCGCGACACCGCCACGTTGATCATGCGTGGGTCATCGACGAAATCCAGGCGTTTACGCTCTTGGTTGTAGCGCTTCTTGTCCAAAACGGTGGAAAAAACAACCTCGTCGCACTCTCGACCCTGAAACTTGTGCACGGTGTCCCTAACGAAATCCGCTGGCAGGTATGTGCCGGAGAGCTTGACCTGTGCCCGGAACGGCGCGATGAAACCACAGCCGTCGCCGACCAGCCTGAGTGGCTCGTCCTCGTCGTCGAGCAGCTTGAGCAGGGAATCCAGCTCCCGCAGGTTGGTATTCTGGCGAGTGTGGTTGCCTTTGGCAGTCACCACCAGGCGCAGTGGCGCTTCGCCCCTATCCTCTGTCATGGGCACCAGCGCGTTGTCGTAGAACTGCTGGTTGCAAAATTGGATGATTCGGGGATGGCAGCGGTAATGCTCCTTCAGTAGAGTTCTGGGCAGCGCATCCTTGAAAACGCTGATACACGAATCGAGCAGGCTGTAGCGCTCGCAATCGTAGGCCTCAGCGGGCGCCGGAAGGTCCAGCACCACAGGAATGTGCGCCAGCTGACGGCTGTCGCCGACGACGATCAGATTCCTCGCGCAGCCCAGCGCTAAAACTCCCGGCACGATGTCTTGCAGCGAAGCTTCGTCGATAATCACGTAATCGAGGATTGCACCTGGCGCTATCGAATTGACGATGGAGTGCGTACTGCTACCGAGGATCGGGAAGCGCCGCACGAAGGCATCGAAGTGTTTCTGCTGTCGGTACGTCTTGGCATCGAAGCTGTCTGGCGGCCGCGCCTGGCGTTGTAGATGCAGCTTCAAATGGCGCATCGATGCCGTTTTTAATTCATCCAACAAGGCCGTGAAATTTCCGCGTGCCAGCGATTCGCGGCACGCCTGCAGCTCGCCCTTCTTCACTTGCAACGTTTTGTCGTAGTAGTGCATCTGCAGGGCATAAAAGACGGACAGGCGCGCATCGCCCTGGGCGAATGGCTTGATGCGAAAAATCCTGAAGCTGAGCAACAGCTCGATGCGATCCCTGAGACCGATGCGCTGCCCATCGAGATAGGCCAAGTAGGCCATCAGATCCGCAGTCTTGCGCGGCGACAGTCCGTACCTGTCCAGCGAGTTGATAGCCTGTATACCGCTGTCTGCCTGCCACTGCTGCAGATAGCGTCGCTCGATGGATAGTTCATCGAGCTCGACCTGCAGCTGCGCCGCCCGATTGTGGTCTTGCAAGTACTGCTTCACGCGGGTCCGCAAGGCTCGAATCTCCTCCAACGTTGGTGCGGACTCGGGCTCACTCGACGGCCAAGACGGCAGGTCAGCAAAAAAGTCATTGCGGTTGTCCTGGTTACCAAGCTTGGCGATCAAGTGGCCCAGGCCACATTTCTCCAGCTTCTCGTAGACATTTTCCACCGCCGCATTGTTGTTTGACACCACTGCCACCGTCTGTTCACGTAGCAGGATATTGGCGAGGATGTTCAGAATGGTCTGGGTCTTGCCGGTTCCTGGTGGACCCTCAATCACGCTAACCTGTGCATGGAAGGCTTGCTCGACCGCCACAAGCTGACTCTCGTTCAGCCCGAACGGATAGATCAGCTCCTGGCCAGGCGTCAGCTTGCCGTTGAGCCCGGTACAATAGGCTTGCAAGGCAGTATCGGCACTGGCGGGCAGTTTTTCCAGTTGGCGCACGATATTGGCGGCGATCTCACCGTCAGCCTCCAACTCAGCGCGATCCTGTCGAGCTTTCGCCACAGCTGTGAAATAGCCAAAAACAGGCGCGCCCTTCATCGCCGTCGGCGCGGCAAAGCCGATGTTGTCCATCTTGTAGACGTAGGGTTTGGCGGCCTTTGGATAGTGCACGACGGCATATCGCTCACCGTAGATCGTCGCTTTGGCAATGGGCTTGACGATCACACTTCCGGGCTCGGTCAGCAACATTTCACCTAACTCGCGGGTGGGTGAAACACGGCAGTCGTTGAGCGGGTGCGTGTAAGATTTCTTAGAGGGATAGCGACAGGTCAGTTGCAGAGTTTTGTCCTTGTCGCGCCAGAAAATCAACCAGTCGCTAATCTCCGCTGTCTTGTCCTCACCACCCACCTGAATCGTAACCATACATCCCTTTTTTGTATTCACACGGCATCCGGTTTCGCCTCAAGGCGAACATCGAATTTCGTCAATTCTTCAATGAGGACCATATTGC
>NZ_JBYCKI010000187.1:0-9588 GCF_057473305.1 Thiomonas sp. TH-17 | reverse complement strand
GCCCGCGCCGCCGCGCTGGTGCGCGGTGAGCCGCTGCATCGCAGCTTGTGCGAGAAGCCGTCGAACCTGCTGCCCATGCCCATGTTCAACGTGCTCAATGGCGGCCTGCACGCACCGGGCAGCAGTCTGGATTTTCAGGAGTTCATGCTCGTGCCGATGGGCGCGCCGAGTTTCAGTGAGGCTGTGCGCTATGCCGCCGAGACCTATCACGCCATCAAGGAGTTGCTGATCGCGCAGGGACATTCCACCGCGGTGGGTGACGAGGGCGGCTTCGCCCCCAAGCTGATGGGCGGCAATCAGGCGGCCTGCGAGCTGATGGTGCGCGGCATGGAGCGCGCGGGCTATCGGCCGGGAGAAGATCTCGCCATTGCGCTCGACCCGGCCTCGACCTCGTTCTATAAAAATGGCCGCTACCACCTGAGCCGCAGCGGCAATCAGGTGCTCGACAGCCAGGAGATGGTCGAGCTGTATCAGGGTTGGCTCAACGTCTTTCCCATCGTCTCGATTGAAGACGGTCATGCCGAGGACGACTGGGCCGGCTTTGCTGCGATGACGCGCCAACTCGGCGGTCAGATTCAGATCGTCGGCGACGACAACTTCGTCACCAATACCCGCATCATCCAGCGCGGCATCGACGAAGGCACGGCCAATGCCTCGCTCATCAAGCTCAACCAGATCGGCACGGTGAGCGAAACCATCGCCGCGGTGCGCCTGTGCCAGAAAGTGGGCTGGGGCTCGGTGATGTCGCACCGCAGCGGCGAGACCGAAGACGCCTTCCTCTCCGACTTTGCCGTGGCAGTGGGCGCGGGGCAGATGAAGTCGGGCGCAACGGCGCGCAGCGAGCGGCTGGTCAAGTACAACCGACTGATGGAGATCGAGGCCGAACTGGGTGATCGGGCCGAGTTCGTCAACCCCTACCGTTGAGGCCTGGCATGACGGGCGCGTCGGCGTTTCACAGCATCGTCCATCCCTCGCCGGAGCAGGAGGCTGCGCAGTTTCGCCCCGATCTGCGCGATGTGTTCCACGACCTGTTCTTAGAGGCGATTTTCATGGGGGCTTACGGCAGCTTTGCCCCGCGCGAAAAGCCGTCGCTCTATGTGGTCAATCAGGCGGATGACGAAGCGCCGTATCGTGCCGAGGTGCTGGCTTTGCTGCAGGCGCTGTTCGGCACGCCCTTGCATGACCTGAGCGTGGTGCAGTACCGCCAGGCCGCGCTGCGCGACCTGAAACAGGCGCCGCTGCACAAGGGCATGCGGGCGTTTCAGCGCGGCATGCAAGAGTTGCGCACCTCGCTGCGTCGCGCAGAAAAGGCGGATTACGCCGCCGAAGGACAGCGCTGGTTTGTGGACGCCGCGTTGATTTACGGCCATGCGCTCGAAGCGCTGCATCAGACGCTGGCCGCCGCGGAGCTGCAGTCGATGGCGCTGCAATCCTTGCGTGATCATGTCGCCGACTTGCTGGCCTCGCCCGCGCACACCGAGCGCATGAAGGAAGCGCAGGCTTTGATCGAAGCGCTGGCGCAGGTGCGCTACGCCTTTCGCGTGGACGGCACCGCAGTCACCGTGCTGCAAGACCCGCAGGAGCCGGACTACAGCGCCACCATCGCCGATGCCTTCGCGCGCTTTCGCCAAGGCGAGGTGAAAGACTACCGTGTGCAGTTCAACCCGGCTTCCCGCTTGAACCATGTGGAAGGGCAGATCCTCGACCGTGTCGCCCTGCTGCACCCGCAGGTGTTCGAGCGGCTGGCGCAGTTTCGCAGCGCACAGGAAGGGTTTGCCGAGGCCCGCATCGTGCGGCTGGACCGCGAGCTGGCCTGGTATCTGTCCTGGATCGATTACACCCAGCGCCTCGAGCGCGCCGGACTGCCGCTGTGTTTTCCCACCCTCAAGCTCGAACAGGGCCATATCGACGCTCGCGAGGCCTACGACATGGCGCTGGCCTGGCAATGTCTCGATGCGCAAAAACCGGTGGTGTGCAACGACATGGCGCTGCAGGGTGACGAACGCATGATGGTGGTCACGGGCCCCAACCACGGCGGCAAGACCACGCTGGCGCGCACCTTCGGCCAGTTGCACCACATCGCCTCGCTGGGTTTGACCGTGGCCGCGCGCAGCGCCAGCCTGTTGCTGCCCGACCAGATGTTCACCCACTTCGAGCGGGTCGAAGACATCAGCAATCAGCGCGGCAAGCTGCAGGATGATCTGGTGCGCATGCACCGCATTCTGGCTGCGGCCACGCCGCACAGCCTGGTGCTGATGAACGAGATCTTCTCGTCCACCACGCTTGATGATGCGCTCTGGCTGGCGCGGCACATCATGGCGCGGCTCGCGGCCATTGGCGCGGCCTGCGTGTTCGTCACCTTTCTCGACGAGCTCTCGACTTTCGATGCGCATACCGTAAGCATGGTGGGCACGGTCGATGCGCAAGACCCGACCCTGCGCACCTTCAAAGTGGTGCGACGCGCCGCCGATGGCAAGTCTTACGCGCTGGCGCTGGCGCAGAAATTCGGCGTCACCCGGCAGCAACTGCTCGAGCGCATTCCCACATGAAAGCCCACCTGCTGTTTCCCGATCGCGACTTCGACCCCAAGGCCGATCCGCCGCCGCAATGGCCCGAGCTGGCGCAAGACCTGGAGGTCGATACCCTGCTGCGCGCCATGGCCGAGGGTGACGCTTTTTTGCTCGACGTGGCGGCGCGCACCCTCATGGCCGCCAGCGGCGCAGGCGATGCCCGTGTCATCGCCTACCGGCAGGCGGCATTGCGCGATGCGCTCGACCACCCCGAACAGATGAGGGCGCTCTACGCGCTGGTGGTTGAAGCCATCGACAGTCGCAAGAAGCATCTGTTCGGTCTGGGGCTGTTTGGGCGTTATCCAAGTTTCAATCTGCGCGGCGCGGTCGAACTGCTGCAGACCTTCGTGCAGTACCTGCGCCGCCTGCGTCAGCAGGCCGACAGGCTGAGCGGCAGCTTCCGCTCCGAGGCCTTTGACACGCTGTTCGAAAGTCTGAAGCGCGACATCAGCGATGACTATTTCGACACCGTGCAGGAGCATCTGGAGACGCTGCGATTTCGGCATGGCGTGTTGCTCAGCTCGGGCCTTGGCCCGGGCAATGCGGGCAGCGGCTATGTGCTGCATGCGGGCAACGGCAGCCGTGCCGGCTGGCTGGCGCGGCTGCTGCACCAAGCCCCGCCGCAATACACCTTCCGCCTCGCCGAGCGCGACGAGGCGGGCGCGCAGGCGCTGTCTGAACTGGTGGATCGCGGCATCAACGACGTGGCCAACGCCATGGCACAGGCCACCGATCATGTGCTGAGCTTCTTTGAGCTGCTGCGCGCCGAACTGGGCTTTTACGTCGCCTGCCTCAATCTGCAACAGCGGCTGGCGGCGCTGGACGTGCCGGTGTGCATGCCCACGTTCAATCCGGCCGGCGCCTTGCATTTGCGCGCGCAGTCGCTGCGCGATCCCACCCTGGCACTCACCCTGCAGCGCGCCCCGGTGGGCAATACCCTCGATGCAAACGGCAAGAATCTCGTCGCCGTGACCGGAGCGAACCAGGGCGGCAAGTCCACCTTTCTGCGCTCCGTCGGACTGGCTCAGCTCATGCTGCATGCCGGCCTGTTCGTGGCGGCCGAGTCGTATGACGGCGAGCTGGCCAGCGGTCTGTTCAGCCACTACAAGCGCGAAGAAGACGCTGGCATGCAGGGCGGCAAGCTCGACGAAGAGCTCGACCGAATGAGCGTGATCGCCGAGCAGATTCGCCCCGGCGCCCTATGGCTGTCGAACGAGTCGTTTGCCTCGACCAACGAGCGCGAAGGCTCGGAGCTGTTGCTGCAGGTAGTCGATGCGCTGCGCCAGCGCGGCATCAAGGTGGCGCTGGTCACGCACCTGTTCGATGCCGCAAGACGCCTGCAAGCGCAGGATGCCGATCAGGTGCTGATGCTGCGCGCGCAGCGCCGCGACGACGGCAGCCGCAGCTTCCGGCTTGAGGCGGGCGACGCGCTGCAGACCAGCTTCGGCGCCGATCTCTACGCCGAAGTCTTCGGGTCGGATGAGTCCTGATCGTCCTGTCAATCGGCCTTGTCTGCTTCGCAATGGGTTTGAAGCAGGTACTGGGCGCGGGTACGCACCGCGTGAGCCGGGTGCTGCGCGGCCAGCCGCTGCAACGCAGCTCTGAGCAGCGGGTCGCCCGCGGGCATCTCGCTCAGACTATGGAGGATTTCTAACCCCTCGATCACATCGCCGTCATGCTCCAGCGCGCAGTCGGCCAGTGCGCCGATGGTGTGAGGATCGGCCTGTTTGCCCAGCGCGATGATGGCGCCCATGCGCGTTTCGCTCAGGGGATGGTGCAGAGCGTGGATCAGACGGTCGGGGTAGGGCGTGTGCCGCGCGTAATCGTCGAGGTGGGTGCCACAGTCGGGGCAGACCTTGGCATCGAGCGGAATTTCGGCAAAGCACCAGGTGCAATACTGAAAGGAGCTGCGCTCGCCCATGAGGTGCTCCAGCGGTCAGAAGGTGATGCGCCGGTCGGTCACGTCGAAATAATGCCGCGCATGCGCCACCAGTTGATTATTCGAAGGATGATCGACCGTTTCCACCGCGATCACCCGCTCGAACACTTCCGGGTCGTGGCTGTGCAGGTGTTTGATGAGCCACAGCTTGGCCTGCCCCGGTCCGGTAATCAGAATTTCATGCGCGTCGCACAGAGACTCCGCTACGGAGTGGTAGAAATGTTCATCTTCCTGCGCTTTGCCCGAGCCGATGGTGTTGGCCTTGTGGTGCAGATGTTGATGCGGGTGCGGCGAGTGCACGATGGATTCGCGCACATGTTCCGGATCGACGAAGAACACATGCGCCTCGTTGTGGTCGATCCAGACGGCGGCGTGTTTCGAAGGATTCATGGCATTCGCGGCCCAGGCCGCGCCTCTGACATAAAAAGAAAGCGGGAAAAAAGCGGTCCGACCCAGGGCCGAACCGCAAGGCTGAAATCATTGACTCAGTTGCAGCCGCACTGCGCCGACCAATAGACGATGTGGCCCGGCGGCACCATTTCCTGAATGCGCGGCAATACCGACTCGACCACCTCCGGCTCGTCGAAAAACTCCAGCACCAGCGGCAGATGCACGTTCAGCCGCAGCAGGTCGTCGGCATGCACTTCGCCCTTGCTGCCGAACCCGGCCACGCCTCGAAACACGGTGACGCCGTGCACTTTGTGCTGTTCGTGCAGCAGTTTGAAGATCGAGCGCATCAGATCGTGATGATCGGTGTCCTTGTCGCCCTCTTTGATATAGACGCGAACCATGGTGACGGATTTGGCGCTCATGCTGAGACTCCCATATTGCGTGACAGAAAGGCGCCGAAAATGGCCGCTGCGATAGACAGTACGACCGAGGCGCCGATGTACAGCCCGGCCTTCACCATCTCGCCGTTCTCGATCAGAGAAAGCGATTCCAGCGAAAAGGTCGAGAAGGTGGTGTAGGCCCCCAGGCCGCCGGTGAGAATGCCGGTGCGCAGTTCGGGGCTGAGGTTGATGCGCTCCAGGGTTTCGAAAAACAGAAAGCCCATGAGAAAAGAGCCGAGGATGTTGATCGACAGCGTGGCAAACGGAAACGAACGTCCCAGCACGCCTTGAACGACCAGGGTCTGGCCGTAGCGGGCAAAGGCGCCGATGATGGCGAAGAGGGCGATAAAAACGTAAGTCATTCAAAACATCCGAAAGGTTGAAAACTGCAGGTTGGAGACGAAAGAACTGCCACGCCGCGAGGCGCAGCCCAAGAAAGCGGGGGAAATCGGCTCAGCCTGGCGTCCACACCAAAACCAAGCCGAAAATCACCAGCAACAACACGCCGATATAGGCCAGATAGGCGTTCATCAGCCCGTTCTGCAGGAACCGCAATTTGCGCGCCAGCCATTGCACCGCCTGCACCGCAGGGTTGAACAGCAGCGGGCCGAACAGCGGCGCCTGCGAATAATCGAACTGCAATTCTTTCAGGAAATAGGCCTTGCCCTCGAACTGCCGCGCCACCGCGTTTTGTGGACGGTAGATGAAGTTGTAGAACACCCGCAGCGCGTTGGAGAACGACAGCGCCGTGGTCGCCCCGGCGTGCGCGGCGTAGTCTTCCCCGCCGCACCACAGCGGCGCACGGCGCACGGCAAACCGGCGCCGGCCCCATACCAGGGCCAGCGGAATGAGGGCGAGCAAGGGCACGACGATCACCAGCATGGCCGGGGAGATGAAGGCGAACCCGGCCGACAGCGGCACCAGCAGCCAGTCGTGCGTCATCTGCTGCGGGGCTTGTGCGGCGGGCCAGGCTGAGGCGGCCATCTGCGGTAGCCAGAACACCAGACTCACCGCGAAAGCAGGCACGGCCAGCCCGGTGATGAGCACGGCTCCCCGTTGCAGTGATGTGAGCGTGGTCTGGTGTTTGCGGTGCTGCGCGGCGTGTTCTTCGTTCTGCCCGAGCAGGCCGACGCCGAACAGCTTGACCATGGTTGCTAGCGCGATGGCCGCAGTCAGCGCCATGCCGGCGCCGGCCAGCGCCAGGGCGATGCGCGAGCCATCGGTTTTGAGGGTGAAGTCGTGGAACAGGCTCTGGAACAGATACCACTCGCTCACAAACCCCGCGGTGGGCGGCATGGCCGCCAGACTCATCGCGCCGAACACCGCGCCCAGGCCGAGGGTGAGCGGCGCATGACGCAGGATGGCGCTTTGCCGCAGGTGATGGTTACCCTGCAGCGCGGCGGCGGCATCGGCGCTGAGAAACAGCGTGCCCTTGGCCAGACTGTGGCCCATGAGGTGCAGCATGCCCACCGTCCAGGCCAGGGCTGAGAGTGCGTCTTGCCCCCCCGCGCGGAAGATGAGAGCAGCCCCCAGCGCGGTGACGGCAACCCCGGCGTTTTCGGCCGAAGAGAAGGCGAGCAAGCGCCGCCAGTCGCTCTGCTGGAAGGCATAGAGAATCGCCAGAATGGCGGTGAACGTGCCTGCGGCCAGCACCACCACGCCGAAAGCAGCCAGCCAGGGCGGATTGCCCATCCACTGCAGCAGCGCACGGCCGAGGGCGAAGTAGGCCGCGTTCATCACCACCCCCGACATCAGCGCGCCGCTTGAGCCACTGCCGCTGCCGTAGGCGCCGGGGTACCACTCGTAAAACGGTAGCAGGCCGAGTTTGGCGCCGAAGCCCGCCAGCCACAGCAGGCCGAGGAAGAAGGCCGAAGCCACGCCCCACTGCGTCCATTGAAGTGCGTAAGTGCCGAACGCCAGGCTTTGGCCCAGCATGAGCACGGCGAGCAGCAGCGCCACGCCGCCGACTTCGAGCAGCGCGAGCATGAACAGGTTGTCGCGCCCGGCCTGCACGCTGCGATGGTCGGCCAGCAGCATGAGCGCGCCGCCGAAGCCCATCACTTCCCAAGCGATGAGAAAACTCGCGCCGTCTTGCAAGCCATACACGCCGAGCGCGCCGAGCAGCGACAGCGCCGCACCGGCTGCCCAGCCGCGCGCGTGCCCCGTGCCGCCAAGCAGGCTGGCAAAGAAGGCGGGCAGCAGCGCGGGCAGCATCAGCCACAGTGCGGCGGCATCGGGCTGAAACACCACCGGGGAGTTGCCCAGCAGCAGCAAGGTCTGACTGGCGCCGCCGTCGGGCAAACCCCAGAGCGCGCCCAGCGCCGCCAGCACGCAGCCTGCCGCCAGCAGCAGACGGGGCAGGGAAGTGCCAATGAGCAGATCGGCCAGCAGCGCCAGCAACCAGGCCAGCGCGGCCAGGCCGAAAGCGGTCAACGAGACGGAATCAGGCAGATTCATAAACGCCTCCGTGCACCCGCTGCGGACTGCGCCGCAGCAGCAATAGCAGGGCTTCGATCAGCGCCGCCGGATTGGGTGGGCAGCCGGGCAGCCACACGTCCACCGGCAGAATGCCGTCCAGCCCCTCGTGGCAGGCATAGCCGCCGCCATTGGTGCCGCCCCCGGTGGCGCAGGTGCCAGCGGCCATGACCCAGCGCGGCTGCGGCATGGCCTCATAGGTGCGCAGCAGCGGCTCGCGCATGGCGGCAGTCACCGGGCCGGTGACCAGCAGCAGGTCGGCAAACCGCGGCGATGGCGTGAAAAAAATGCCCAGGCGGTGCAGGTTGTAGAAGGGGTTGAGCAGGGCCTGCAGCTCGCTTTCGCAGCCGTTGCACGAACCGGCGTCCACATGGCGGATGTGCAGACTTTTGCCGAAGCCTTTCATCGTTTGCGCGAGTTCGGCTTCTTTCGTGGCGTCGGGTTTTGTGGGGGCGGTTTGGCCTGGGGTGAGCAGATCGGCCTTGTTGCGCACGCCAAACGCCCAGTCATGGCTGACGCTGAACGCGCCCTCCGGGCAGACCTCGGTGCAGAGCTGGCAGCCGACGCAGCGGGCGTAGTCGAGCTGAACCGCGCCCGCTTCGCTGCGCGTGATGGCCGAGGCCGGGCAGGCCGCCACGCAATCGCTGCAGCCGCTTTGCTCGCTGGAACAGCGCGCGGCATCGAAGCGCGGCAGGCCGAGCACGCCCTCCTGCCCGTCGGGGCCGGGGCGCTCGGGCCAGGGAGTGGTGGCGCGGCCTTTTTGAAGGCCAAACCAGGTCCATACAGGCATGGCGGCTCTCCTTTCAGTGTCCTGAATTGGGGATTCGTTGAAAAACAAATCGGTCGATATTGGTGTCAGGCAAGGCGCAAACCGCAGCCATAGTTCTTGCTATGGCGAGGATTTGCAACGCCGCTTGGCGCCAATATTCGGGTGATTTGTTCATCGAATTCCCAAGTCAGGACACTATCGGTCAGCGCCCGCGATGGACAGGCCGAAGCTGGCTTCGTTGATGGCGTAATCCATCATGTTGCTGTCCTCTACGGTGAATGGAAACACCCGCCAGTTCGAGAACGACGGCTCTTTGATTTTCACCCGCTGCAGCCGGGTGCGGTCTTCGCTGAGGTGCACGGCGTAAAGCAGCCCGCCGCGCGTGGCCTCCACCCAGCCCAGGCCTTCGCCTTGCGGGTCGGCGTCTTCCATCACGTCGAAGCGCAGCACCTCGCCCGGCTTGGTGCGGCCGATGGTCTGGCGGATGAGGGCCAGCGATTCGCGGATTTCCTCCATGCGCACCAGCGCGCGCGCGTGGGCGTCGCCGCCTTGCTGCACGGGCACGTTGAAGCGCACCTTCTCGTAGTTGGCGTAGGGATGATCGCGGCGCAGATCGCGGTTCAGGTTGCTGGCGCGCTCGATCGGGCCGCAGGCACCCTGGTCGAAGGCCACCTGGCGCTCCAAGCGGCCCGTGGTCATCAGCCGGTCGAGATGGCTGCGGGTGTTTTCAAGACGCTGCAGATAGCGGTCGATCTCGTCGTTGACGCTATCGAGCGCCTTGTCCAGCCCGGAGAGATCGAGATCGCGGCGCAGGCCGCCGGGGGTGATGAGCCCGCGCAGAAAGCGGCTGCCGGTGAGTCTGCCGTTGATCTGCTTCACCCGCTCTTCGAGCAGATGCCCTTCGGCCTCGCCGACCTTGAGCGTGGTGGTCTTGGACAGATGACCGAGGTAATGCAGATGGTTGTACAGCCGCTCCAGCTCGGCCAGGACGACGCGCAGATAGCG
>NZ_JBYCKI010000186.1:0-20591 GCF_057473305.1 Thiomonas sp. TH-17 | reverse complement strand
TCCCACACGGCGTTCATGCGGGCGATGTCGGCAATATCGGCCAGAAAAATCTGCACGCTCAGCAGATGCGCCTTGCTGCTGCCGCATTCGCGCAGCAGGCGGTCGATGTGGTCGAGCACCTCGCGGGTCTGGTCTTCCAGATCGGCCTCGGGGTGCAGTTCGGGCACCTGCCCGGCGAGATACACCGTGCCGGCGGCGATGGCGGCCTCGCTCAGGCGCGGGCCGACGTGCAGACGTTCAATCATGTGTTGTCCTGAAAAATGGGGAGAGGGTTGTCGGGCGCGCTATCGGTCAGTCGGCAGATACAGGCTTTCCTTGATCTCTTCCATCACCACATAGCTGTGCGATTCGGCCGAGACCGGCAGCCGTTTGAGAATGTCGCCCAGCAGATGGCGGTATTCCTTCATGCCCCGCAGGCGGAACTTCACCAGATAGTCGAAGCTACCCGAAACCAAATGGCATTCCAGCACATCGGGCATGTGCAGCAACTCCTGACGCACGCGTTCGAACACATCGCCCGATTTCGACGCCAGCTTGATTTCCACAAAAACCAGCAGGGTCTTGCCCAGCGCCTCCGGGTTGATGCGGGCGTTGTAGCCGGTGATCACCCCGGCACGCTCCATGCGCTTGACCCGCTCGGTACATGGCGAAGCCGACAGCCCGACTTCGCTGGCCAGCTCGGTCATGGCGATGCGGCCGTTGCGCTGCAGGAGATCAAGAATGCGGCGGTCGATGCGATCGAGTTCGTACATATTGCGCGGGAACCATCAAGGCGTGCTCTTGCGCAAAGATTTTCACTGTGAAACCGCCATAAAACAAGGAAAATTTTTGCATATGACCGACTAGATTTCAGCCATCAACTGTTCACAGGAAAATTGCGATGAAAGTCATTGTTCTCGGCGCCGGCGTGATCGGAACCACCACGGCGTACTACCTCGCCAAGGCCGGCGCAGAGGTGACGGTGATCGACCGCCAAAACGCCTGCGCGATGGAAACCAGCTTCGCCAATGCCGGTCAGGTGTCACCGGGATACTCCACGCCCTGGGCCGCGCCCGGCATTCCGCTCAAGGCGGTGAAGTGGATGTTTCAGCGCCACGCGCCGCTGGCGATTCGTCCAGACGGCACGCTGTGGCAATTGCGCTGGATGGCGCAGATGCTGCGCAACTGCAGCGCCGGACGCTATGCGGTGAATAAAGAGCGCATGATGCGTCTGGCCGAATACAGCCGCGCCAGCCTGCAGGCGCTGCGCGCGGAAACCGGCATCGCCTACGAACAACGCACCGGCGGCACGCTGCAAGTGTTTCGCAGCCAGGCGCAGCTCGATGCGGTGCAGCGCGACGTGACCGTGCTCGAAGAATGCGGCGTGCCCTACGAACTGCTCGATCGCGACCAGCTCGCCCAGGTCGAGCCCGGTCTGGCGCACGCCCGCGACCGGCTGGTCGGCGGCCTGCGCCTGCCGCACGACGAAACCGGCGATTGTCAGATGTTCACCACCCGTCTGGGCGAGATGGCGCGCGAACTGGGCGTGAAATTCGAGTTCGGCCAGACCCTCCGTGGGCTGTCGAGCGACGGCCAGCGGATCACCGGCGTGCGGGTGGGAGACGCCGTCCTCAGCGCTGATCGCTATGTGCTGGCGCTGGGCAGTTACACCCGCGACTTTCTGGCACCGCTCGGCCTCGATCTGCCGGTCTATCCGGTCAAGGGCTACTCGCTCACCGTGCCGCTGACCGACGAGTCGCTCGCGCCGCGTTCCACCGTGCTGGACGAAACCTACAAAATCGCTCTTACCCGCTTCGATCAACGCATCCGCGTGGGCGGCATGGCGGAGCTGGGCGGATTCGATCTGCGGCTCAACCCGCGTCGGCGCGAAACGCTGGAAATGGTCACCCGCGACCTGTTCCCCGGCGGCGACCTCTCTGCCGCCACTTTCTGGACCGGCCTGCGCCCGATGACGCCCGACAGCACGCCCATCGTCGGCGCCACCCGCTATCCCAACCTCTACCTCAATACCGGCCACGGCACCCTGGGGTGGACCATGGCCTGCGGTTCAGGCCGGGTGGTGAGCGATCTGGTGCTCAACCGCAAGCCGGAGATCAGCATCGCCGGGCTGGGTATCGAGCGCTACGACCGCCCGGCCGTACCGCCCAAAGTGCTGCATTCCAGCCACGCCTGAGCCGACCCTAAGCCTGGGTCTGCGCTGCGGCCAGCGGTGCGAACAGCGCCTTCAGATCGGTTTCGCTCAGGGTTTCCTTCGCCAGCAGTTGCCGCGCGCCCTCCTCCAGCACGGCGCGTTCGCGTTGCAGAATGTCCTGCGCGCGGTTGAAGGCATCGCTGACCAGATCGCGCACGGCGCAATCAATCTCCCGCGCGGTCTGTTCGCTGTATTCGTGCTGCGGCGGCAGGCCCGGCATGCCGGGCACAGGTTGCTGGGTTTCTTCCAGGCTGACGCCGCCGAGCTTTTCGGCCATGCCGTAGCGCGTCACCATGCTGCGGGCGATGTCGGTGACTTTCGCCAGATCGTCCGCCGCGCCCGTTGACCAATGGCCATACACCAGATGCTCGGCGGCCCGCCCGCCCATGAGCACGGTCATCTTGTTTTTCAGCTCTTCCCGGGTCATCAGATAGCGGTCTTCGGTGGGACGCTGAATGGTGTAGCCCAGCGAACCGATGCCGCGCGGAATGATGGACACCTTGTGCACCGCATCGCTGCCCGGCAGACTCATGGCGACCAGGGTGTGCCCCATTTCGTGATGCGCCACGATGTCGCGCTCTTTCGGGTTGAGCAGACGGTTGCGTTTTTCCAGCCCGGCGACGATGCGCTCGACCGCGCGGGTGAAGTGCGACAGCGTGACGGTGCGCGCGTTTTCGCGCGTGGCCAGCAAGGCCGCCTCGTTCACCAGATTGGCCAGATCGGCGCCGGAGAACCCCGGCGTGAGTGCCGCCACCTGCTCAAGATCCACACTCGGATCGAGCCGGACCTTGACCGCATGCACCTTGAGAATCTGCACCCGTCCCACCTTGTCGGGCCGCTCCACCAGCACCTGCCGGTCAAACCGCCCGGCGCGCAGCAGCGCGGGATCGAGAATCTCCGGCCGGTTGGTGGCCGCGAGAATCACGATGGACGAAGTGGAGTCGAAGCCGTCGAGTTCGACCAGCAACTGGTTGAGCGTCTGCTCCTTTTCATCGTGTCCGCCGCCAAACGGCGCGGCGCTGCGGGCGCGGCCCAGCGCGTCAAGTTCGTCGATGAAAATGATGGCGGGCGATTTCTCCCGCGCCTGCTCGAACAAATCGCGCACCCGGGCCGCGCCCACGCCGACGAACATCTCCACAAACTCCGAGCCGCTGATGGAGAAAAACGGCACACCGGCCTCCCCGGCCACGGCGCGCGCCAGCAGCGTCTTGCCCACACCGGGCGGCCCCACCAGCAGCACGCCCTTGGGCGCACGGGCGCCCAAACGGCTGTGCTCGCCGGGGTTTTTGAGGAAATCGACCACTTCTTCCAGCTCGGCCTTGGCTTCGTCCACCCCGGCGACGTCGGCAAAAGTCACCCCGGTGCGGTTTTCCATATAAACCTTCGCCCGGCTCTTGCCGATGGACATGAAACCCCCCATGCCCATGCCCCCGGCCTTGTCGGCAAACTTGCGCACCAGAAAAAACCATAGCCCGACGAAGATCAGCGCGGGCAACACCCACGACAGAATGTCGGACAGCCAGGTGTCGGTGTATTGCTGCGAATACGTCACCCCGTACTTCTGCAACTCACTGGCGAGTTGCGGCTCCACGCGCACCGCGACCACCAGGCTCTTGCCATTGGCGTCGGGCGATTTCAGCGTGCCGGTGATGGTCTGGCCGCCGATCACCACGTCCTTGATCCGGCCGTCTTTGAGATACGTCTGGAACTCGCTGTACGGCACCGTCTGCACGTTGCTGTAAGACGACCACAGACTTTGCACCATGAACATCAAGGCAATGGCCAGCAGCCAATAGCCCAGATGTACCTGCGTCTTGGGATTGATCTTGGGCCGGTTTTTCCCGCCGCCGGGCGGCGACGGGTTCTGTTCGTCTGTCATGGGGCTCTCCTCGCGCATGTTGTGCGACAAGCATAGCCCCCTGCCATGTAAACAAACGCGGCTTTCAGCCCGGCTTCAGCGCAGGGCGGGCGGGGCGATACTGCGCCGAACCGTGCTTCGAGATTTCTGCCCTCCTGGCGAAAACAGAGAGGGCACGCTCAATGCATTTCGTCGCGGATGTACAGATCGCCCTTCAGGCTGGCGATATAGGCCGCGATGTCTTGCAGGTCTTGCGTGTTGTACTGCGCCACCATGCCGCTCATGATGGCGTTATTGCGGCCATATAGCGGGGTCTGGTGCTTGGCCTGGTATTGCTGCAGGGCGTGGAACAGATAGCTCTGGTACTGCCCGGCCAGTTTGGGGTAGTTGGGGGCGATGGGCTTGTCGAGACCGGCGCCGTGGCAGGCAATGCAGCCGCCCTTGTTCACCAGCTCTTCACCCTTTTTGATGTCGGCGGCATGGGCCGCGCCAATAAACGCCAGGGCCGTGGCTGCCGCAGCCAGCGATGCAGTCAGTCGTTTCATGGGTGTGCTCCTCACTTGACGCTTTGATTTTTGGGAACGGCGTAATACGCCGACAGATTGGCGATCTGCTGCGGAGTCAAGATGTCGGCCACGGCTTTCATCGTCGGGTTTCGGCGCGCGCCGCTGCGGTAGTCTTCCAGGCACTGCGCGATGTAGGCGGCGCTTTGCCCGTTGAGCTTGGGCGCGCGGTACACCTCGGGGAAATCGGTCTTGAATCCGCCGTGAGCGTTATGGCAGCCCTCGCACATGGAGGACTCATACTTGCCTGCGGCGGCGTTGCCGGCCGTGGTCTGTGCCTGCGCGCTGGCGGCGAGAAAAAAGCTCATCAAGAGCACGCTGATCGAAAGAGGTTTCATGATGGGTCCTAAGTTGTGCATCAGAAGTTGAAAACGGGTGCGCGCTGCTCAAGCGCCTTTGCGACAGCGGGAAGCCTTGCGACCGAGGACAGGCGCGGCCTCAACCCTGCTCCTCCGCGCCGGGCATGATGAGCAGCCAGGCGGCGCGCAGCTGCAGCGGCAGTCCCGCAATGAACATCACCAGACCGGCGTAATGCTGATCGTCCAGCGGGCTGAGGTTCCACAGACACAGCACGTTGAGATAAGGGGTGTAGAGCACCTGGCCGCTCCAGACCCAGAATGCGGCAATGATCATCATCGGCAGGCTGCCCAGCCAACCGTAGATGCCGGCCACCCAGCGGGCTTCGATGCGGGTGGAGCCCGGCAGCAATTGCGCCCAGAACATCAGCCCGGAGATCAGCAGGAACAGACCGATCGGCCCGGAATACAGCGCGTTGGACAAGGCGCTGTTGAACACGCCGGGCAGATTCACGCCCAGGGTCAGGATGACGAAGACGGCTGCGGCCACCCAGGCGTCGAGCACCCAGAGGTTCCACCAGTCGTGCTTTGGGGCGTGCCATTGCGCGCGCACTTGTGGCGGAAACCCGATCAACAACAGGGGCGAGACGATCTGGCCCATGCTCATCAAGGCGATGGCGTAGCCGGTCATCGAAGCCAGCGGGTTGTGCAGCCCCCAGGCGGCCAGCAGCGTGAGGGCGCAGCCCGTCGTAAAAATGACGGCTCTCCACCACGGCCAGCGCCCGCGCCACGCGGCCAGGCCATAGACGGCCAGCGCCGCACCGACCAGGGCGAACCACCCGCCCCAAACGGCCAGAGGCCAGGCGCTGCGGGTCATTCATGCTCCAGAACGGCGCGCAAATCGTCTGCCAGCCAGGAGGGGTTGGTGAGTTGGCCGTAGCCATAGCGCGCGAGCCAGCGGCCGTTCGGCCCGACCAGAGTGACGGCGGCGGTGTGATCGATCCAGTATTTGCCCCCGCCTGTATTGACGCGCCGCCAGGTAACGTCCCATTGCCGGGCAGAGGCCGTGACTTCGGGCAATGCGGCGCGCAGGCCAAGGGCGTCGGGCATGAATGAATCCAGGTAGGCGCGCAGAACGGGCGCTGTATCACGCGCGGGATCGAGGGTGACGAACACCACGCGAACCCGCTGACGCAGGGGGCCGAGTTGCTTGAGGCTTTGCGCGAGGGCAGCCAGGGTGAGGGGGCAGACATCGGGGCAGTGCGTGTAGCCGAAAAACACCAGCACGGCCCTGCCCCTTTCGTGCGCCCAGGAGAAGGCGCGGCCCTGCGTGTCGGTGAAGCCGGACAAGCTCGGCGCGGAGATCGGTTTGAGCGGAGTGCCATGAAGATTCACCGATTGAGATTGCAGATGCGCCCAGGCCCATACCGCGGCCAGCAGCACGATGGAAACCACCACCGCCCGCCGCGCTGAAGCCCTCCAGCCGCCATGCCGCGGGGGCGAATGGGCGACTGGAACGGCGAGGTCGGCCTGCTTCATCCGGTCACCAAAGCACGAAGCCCGGCGCGTGGATCGGATGGGTGAGCATGGGCCAGAACACCGGGATGTAAACCGCGAGAGTGATGACCAGGGTGACGATGGTCCACAGAATCAGCGGCTCGGTCACACGGGCCAGCACCGAACCCTCATTGCTTGTGATGTACTCGGTGAAGGGAATCTCGACCATGGCCTTGGCCTCTTTTTGGCCAAACAGCGTGCCGAAGAACACGATGTAGTACAGAACCGCACCGAGGGCCGCAATCGCGCCGCCAATGCCCACGATGATCAGCGCCGGATGCACTGCGCCGTAGAGCTGCATGTACTGGTCATGCGGCAAGGCCGAAACCCAGGCGCGGCGCGGCACGCCGTCCATGCCGGCCCAGTGCCCGGCGAAGCCCCAGGTCATCAGGCCGAGGAACCACAGCCACACGCTCCAGAGAGCGAGTTTCGAGCTATACAGTTTGCGGCCCGTCAGGTGCGGCAGCAGCCAGAAACTCACGCCCATGAAGACCAGCGTGGTCATGGTGCCCACGGTCAGGTGAAAGTGCGCCGGAATCCACAGGGTGTTGTGCACCACGTTGTCGAGCTGCCAGCTGGCATTGACGATGCCCCCCGCTCCGCCGAAGATGAAGCTCACCAGTGCCAGCACCTGCGCGGCCACCGAGGCGTCTTTCCAGGGCAAGGCGGTCCACCAGCCCATCAGCCCTTTGCCGCCGCGCCGACGACCGGCATATTCCAGGCTCAGCGCGATGGTGAAGGCGGTGATCAGGCTGGGAACGGCGACCGACAGCGTCAGCGCCGTCACGATGCCTTTGAGCACTGGCGAGATGCCGGGGTCGGTGTACTGGTGGTGGGTGCCCACCGGCAGTGAGAACACGACCAGCAGCAAAAAGGCAAGGCGGGCCAGCGGCTCGGAAATCAGCTTGCCCCCAGCCTGGCGCGGCAGCAGCGCGTAGATCGACACATAGCCCGGCATCAGCCAGTAATACACAATGGGATGCCCGGTCCACCAGAACAGGGTGCGTGCCAGCAGCGGATCGATGGTGTTCGTCAGTCCGAGCGACCAGGGGTCAAGCAGGAATACCGCCTCGGTGCCTGCGCCCAGCGCGGCGAGCAGCCACATCAGCAGCGTCGCCGCGCTCATATAGGTCACCAGCGGGGTGAACTGCCCGGGATTGGCACGCTTCCAGCGGGCGCGCATCTCCAGCACGACGAACAGCGGCAGAATGCTCGCCACCACGACCAGGGTGATGCCCAGATAGAACCAGGCGCTGCCCTTCAGCGGCGCGTACATGGTGTAGAGCACGCTCGACGAGTTGTCGAACATGGCATAAGCCGCCATCAAGGTGCCGACAAGCATCAGCGCGTAGGTGAACCAGGCCAGACCCATATGGGGTTTGAGCTTGAGTTCACGCGCCGGCAGATACATCAGCCAGCCGGAAATGGTGAAGAAGGTGAACACATAGGCGTTGAGTACGCCGTGCAGAGTCAGCCCTTGGTAATACGACTTGAGGAAAGGCTGCAGATAGGGATAAAGGTTGATGCCGGCGTAATTGGTGCTCTGAAGCACGCCAATCGCGATGCCCACGGCCAGCGCCGCAAAGCCCGTAACCCAGAAGGCCAGAAGCATGGCTTTTTCACCGGCAATCTCACCGGCCGTCGGCGCCGCCAGAATGCGCGGGGCGTTGTTGCTGAGGGTTGCGCTCATGATTGTTTTGCTCCGGTGATGATGATCCTGCCGATCATGGCCTGATGGCCGGCGCCGCAATACTCGTTGCAGATGATGTAGAAGGTGCCGGGCTTGTCGAAGGTGTAGCTGACATGCCCCACCACGCCGGGAATGGCGGTGAGGTTGATGCTGGTGCCCTGCACCTCGAAGCCATGCAGCACGTCGCCGCTGGTCACATAGAAGGTGACGTGCGCGCCAACCGGAAGCGTGATGGGGGTGGCGGTGCCCGGCGTCCAACTCCAGGCGCGACCGATTTCATACACGTCATAGCTGTTCGGCCCGGTTTGCTTCACGCCGGAACCCTGGAAATTGGCCATTTCGGCCGGGGTGTTGGGGTTGGAGTAGAACTGCGTGGTCTTGGCCACCAGGCCGTAGTCGTGCACCACGAACCACACCGCCACGATGAACAGCACCGCGATCAGGGACAAGGCGATGAAAATCCAGATGCGCTCATGCCGCAGGGCGACATGGTGGAATCGGTCCTCGAAAGCGTCAGCGTTTGAACTAGACATGATGAGCCTCAGGCGTGGATGGAAAAATAGACCGCAACCATCGTCCACAGGCCAACGACGACGACGAACAACGCACCCACAATCACCCACGCCCCCATCGGTCGGGCGTAGTGCATGTCGGGCATCGGCAGGTCGGACTGCGCCAAGGTTCGGCCGCGAGCGTCGGTGACCGGCAGAGGCACATAAGGCACTTCATCAGACATGGTTCTTCTCCTCAGGGGTGGTGCGACAAGATGTCGCATATAGAGCAGGCAGAATAAGTGGCGACTTATGCGCCAGCTTGTGTTGGATCAAGCGCTACAGATAGCTCATGTATCGTTTGTGATCGGATGTAAAACTTGCGCGGGTAAACCCGGCGCTAAGGCGCATTTGCACACAGGCGACTGCTCAGATTGGCAGCAATACGCCGCGCAATGGTCAGCAGATGCTCGCGCGCTGGCGGCGAGACTTCTTCCTGCAAAGCCTGATCGAACAGGCCCAGCCAGCGCTCGAAATACTCGGGCCGAAGATCCAAGGCGCGATGCGCCTCGAGCGCGTTGCGGTGATAGCGCCCCGCAAGCAGGCTGACGGACGCCCAGAAATCGACCATGCGGGCGAAATGCGCTTCCCAGTCGGCGACTTGCGCGTTGAAAATCGGCCCCAGATCGGGATCAACGCGGGCGAGGCTGTAAAAGCGCCGCACCAGTCGATCCAGCGCGGCGTCATCGAGGCCGGTCTGCGCGCGCAGTTGCTGCGCCAGCACGGCGCGGCGGTCAGATGGATCGACCGCATCGGGCGTCTCGTCCAGAATTTGCCGGAACAGGCTTTGCTCGCCCTCTGGCGGCGTGTTTGGATTCCCGTTAGGATGCATCATCTTCACCATATAAGTGGACTATTAAATGCCACTATAGGTTTGACTGATTACGCAGGCAAGTGACAAATTGAAACTCACCCAATTCACCGACTATGGCCTGCGCGCCCTCATGGTGCTCGCCTCAAAACCTGATTCATCAATCAATAGCCGTGAGATAGCGGCCTTACTTGATGTATCTCGTGAGCATCTTCTCAAGGTGCTCCAGCGCTTGGCCTTGGGCGGATATGTGCAGAATCAGCGCGGTGCCGGAGGCGGCGTTCGCCTGCAAAAACAGGCAAATGAAATACGTCTTGGAAATCTGGTGCGCTGGATGGAGGAGGGTCAAGGCCTGGTGGAATGCCTGCGGCCCGATGGCGGGCATTGCAATCTCACCCCGCTTTGCCTGCTGCGACCGCTGTTGAACGATGCGGCTGAAGCGTTTTACGCCCGGCTCAATACCGCCACGCTGGCCGACTGCCTGCACCCGCCCTTGCAGCATTTCGTCGAGACGCGCTCGCATGCCGTCGCGCTATTGATCCAGGGCAAACCGGAGTCAACCCCTCATGCTGACTGATGCCCTGCTGCTTTACCTACATCTCTCGGCCATGCTGGGGCTGGCGGTTTTTCTCACCGCCAAAACCAGCCTGACACGGGTGGACGCCGTCGATGCCCAGGTGCTGGCTCGCCTGCGCAGGCTGGATGTGTGGGTCTGGGGTAGTTTTGCCGCGGTGCTGGCCAGCGGGCTGGCGCTGGTGTTCTGGGGCATCAAAGGCCCGCAGTGGCTGCTGCACAACCCCTTGTTGTGGGCCAAGGTGGTTTTGCTGGCGCTGATGGCGGTGATGTCGTGGCCGTCGACGCAGCGACTGGGACGCTGGGGCCTTCAGGCGCGGGCAATGGCCGCGTGGCAGCCCGCCACAGAGGAAGTGAAAAAAGAGCGCCGCTGGCTGATGGCGCAATCGCATGTGATGGTCATCATCCCCTTGCTGGCGACGCTGATGAGCCACGGTTTCGGCTGAGTCGCTGCGCGGACTCCTCAAAGCTCCTCTTCTGCTTCGCGGCGTGCACGAATGTCGCGTCGCAGGCGCTCGACGCGGCGCTCGATGGCGTCGCGATCCTGCAGATATTGCTGCAGCGGAACGAGCAGGCAAAGCTCGCGCTGCAGGGTGCCGAACTGGCGGCTCTGGCCGTAGCCTTCAATGCAGAAAAAATAGCGCAGCGCGTCTTCTTCATCCTTCGCTTGCGGAATGAAGAACCAGTGATCGCTGTCGCCGTAATGCAGCAGATAGTCGATGGATGCGTCGACAAGCTCTTCCACGAATCACCCCCGCAGGTGCGCGGCCAGCCAGACCAGGCCGACGAAAATGGGTTGATGCAGCAGATAAATAGTCAAGGGCCAGCGTCCGAGGAAAGACAGCGGGCGAACTTCTGGCAGATGGCGCAAGGGCCGGAATTGCACCCGCGACAGCAGCCAGCCCGCGCCGGCGCCGATCCACAGCACGCCGATCCACGGCAGCAGTGGCGCGTAGTCTTCGGTGATGGGTTTTTGCGTGATCAGCCCGGTCCAGTTCCACCATGGCGGATTGAAAAAGGCGTGCCCCCAAAGCTGAGGCGCGGCAATGGCGATGGGGGCGAGCAGCAGCACCCAGGCGCCGAAGTGGCGGAACACCAGCCGGTGCAATAGCAACATGGCCGCGATGCCCTGCAGAATGCCGAAGTAGATGAAGCTGTGCGGAAACGCAGCGTAGCTGCCTGCCGTGACCAGTAGCGAAGCGCCCACGATTTGCGCCCAGCGTTTCCAGAAATGCCGCGCCGGGCGGCCGCTCGCGTCGGTGAAGGTCTGCGTCAGCCCTACGGTAAACACGAACAGGCTGACGATGGCAATACGCTGATCGAGCCACCAGGGGCTGGTGTAGAAGTTGGTGTGGATGAAGCCGAACCAGTTCAGGTCGAAACTGAAATGGAACGACATCATCCACAACACGGCCAGGCCGCGCAGGGTATCGACGCCGCCGTAACGCTTGGAATGTTCGGTTTTGTGACTCAAGGGAAGGCTTTCCGGGAGCGCTGCTCAGCCATGTACGCCGCGCCAGCGGCAGCAGCGAAGACGACGCAAAGGCGTGGCATTTATCTCAACCACACCACACCCGCGCATTGCGGAACATGCGCATCCACGGGCTGTCTTCGCCTTGGCCTTCGGCGGTCCAGCTCATCTGCACGCTGCGGAACACTCGCTCGGGGTGCGGCATCAAGGCGGTAAAGCGGCCATCCGGCGTGGTCACGGCGGTGATGCCCTCGGGGCTGCCGTTGGGGTTGTAGGGATAGCGCTCCGTGGTCTGGCCCTGATGATCGACAAAGCGCATCGCCACCTGCAGCAGCTTGGCGTCGCCCTGCTGCGAGAAATCGGCCCGGCCCTCGCCATGCGCCACGGCAATGGGCGCGCGGCTGCCGGTCATGCCCTGGAAAAAGAGCGACGGCGACTCGGCCACCTCGACCAGCGACAGCCGCGCCTCGAACTGCTCGGAGCGATTGCGGGTGAAGCGCGGCCAGGCGCGGGCGCCGGGAATCATGGGGGCGAGCGCGGCCAGCATCTGGCAGCCGTTGCACACGCCGAGCGCGAAAGTGTCGGTACGGCCGAAGAAGCGGGCGAACTGATCGGCCAGCTCTGGATTGAACAGAATGGAGCGCGCCCAGCCCTCGCCCGCGCCGAGCACGTCGCCGTAGCTGAACCCGCCGCAGGCCACGAAGCCGCGGAAATCGCCCAACCGGGCGCGGCCTGCCATCAGGTCGCTCATGTGCACATCCACCGCATCGAACCCGGCGCGGTGCATGGCGTAGGCCATTTCCACTTGCGAGTTGACGCCCTGTTCGCGCAGGATGGCGACCTGCGGACGCACGCCGCGGGCGATGAAGGGCGCGGCGATGTCGTGCTGCGGATCGAAAGTCAGGTGCAGGTGCAGGCCGGGATCGGCGGCATCGGCCAGCGCGTCGTGCTCGGCCTGGGCGCACTCGGGGTTGTCGCGCAACATCGCCACGCGCCACGACACGCTGTCCCACACCTGGTTCAGTTGGGTGCGCGGTGCGGTGTAGATGCGCTGCGTGTCGCGCCAGATTTCGATGACGTCGCCGTCGTTCACCGTGCCGATGGCGTGGCTGTGCGCCGACAGGCCATGCTGCCGCAGGGTCTGCAACACAGCGTCGCGCTGCGTTGCGGGCACTTGCAGCAGCACGCCCGGCTCTTCGTTGAACAGCGCGAGCAAGGTCTGGATGTGGCGGCGCGGGCCAACCTGCTTGGCCCAGTCTTTGGCGTCGCCCCAGTCGTCGGCTTCGCTGCCTTCGAGCGCGAGCACGTCCACATTCAGGCTGAGGCCGCAATGCCCGGCGAAGGCCATTTCGCAGGCTGCCGCCCACAGGCCGCCGTCGGAGCGGTCGTGATAGGCCCAGACCTGGCCGGCGGTGCGCAATTCAGTCAGCGCCGCGGCAAACGATTTCAGCAAGTCCGGGCTGTCGAGATCGGGCGTGATGTCGCCAATCTGCCCGAGCGTCTGCGCCAGGATGCTCGCGCCCATGCGCTTTTTGCCCTGGCCCAGATCGACCAGAATCAGGCTGCTCGGCGCGTCGGTGCGCAACTGCGGCGTGAGCGTGCCGCGCACATCGGGCAAGGTGGCAAAGGCAGACACCACCAGCGAAACCGGCGAAGTCACGCTCTTGGCCTGGCCCGCGTCTTCCCAGCGGGTATGCATCGACAGCGAATCCTTGCCCACCGGCACCGAAATGCCCAAGGCGGGACAGAGCTCCATGCCGATGGCATGCACGGTGTCGTACAGCGCGGCGTCCTGCCCCGGCTGGCCGCAGGCGGCCATCCAGTTGCACGACAGCTTGAAGTCGCTCAGGCCTTGCACCGGCGCGGCCAGCAGGTTGAGCACCGCCTCGCTCACCGCCAGCCGACCCGACGCGGCAGGGTTGAGCACCGCCACGGGCGCGCGCTCGGCCACGCTCATCGCCTCGCCCCGAAAACCAGCGTAGTCGGCCAGGGTGACGGCGCAGTCGGCCACCGGCACCTGCCAGGGGCCGACCATGGGATCACGATGGCTCATGCCGCCCACCGTGCGGTCGCCAATGGTGATGAGAAAGCGCTTGCTCGCCACCGTGGCGTGGCGCAACACGGCTTCGCAGGCCTGCGCCAGATCGACCTCAGCCAGATCGAGCGCCTCGCCTTGCGGCAACTGCCGCTGCGCCTGACGATGCACTCGCGGCGGCTTGCCGAGCAGCACGTCCAGCGGCAGGTCGACCGGACGGGCCTGATCGGGCTGGTCGGCGTGCAGGCTGTCGTCCACGATCAGCGTTTGCTCTTGCGTGGCGACGCCCACCACGGCAAAGGGGCAGCGCTCGCGGGCACACAGTGCGGCGAAGGCCTCGCGCTGTTCCGGCGCAATCGCCAGAACATAGCGCTCCTGACTTTCGTTACTCCATATTTCTTTTGGGCTTAGGCCAGACTCTTCAAGTGGAACATCACGCAACTGGAAGACTGCGCCGCGGCCTGCGCCCTCCACCAGTTCAGGAAAGGCGTTGGACAGTCCTCCGGCACCCACATCATGAATCGACAGGATGGGGTTGCCCTCGCCCAGCGCGCAGCAGGCGTTGACGACTTCTTGCGCCCGGCGCTGAATTTCCGGGTTGCCGCGCTGGACTGAATCGAAATCGAGATGGGTGGCATTGCTGCCGGTCGCCAGACTCGACGCCGCGCCGCCGCCCAAGCCGATGCGCATGCCCGGGCCGCCAAGCTGCACCAGCAGCGTGCCTGCGGGAAAAGCCTTTTTGTGCGTCAGGCGGGCATCGATGGAGCCCAACCCACCGGCGAGCATGATGGGTTTGTGATAACCCCAGACCCGGCCATCCACCGGCTGCTCGAACACGCGAAAGTACCCGGCCAGATTGGGACGGCCGAACTCGTTGTTGAACGCCGCGCCGCCCAGCGGCCCGTCAAGCATGATCTGCAGCGGGCTGGCGGTGTGGCCGGGCTTGCCGAATGCTTCTGTGGCCGCCTCCCACGGTTCGCCAGCCCCCGGCAGCCGAAGATTGGAGACTGAAAACCCGGTCAACCCCGCCTTGGGACGCGAGCCACGGCCAGTTGCACCCTCGTCGCGGATTTCCCCGCCGGCCCCGGTTGCGGCGCCGGGAAACGGCGAAATGGCCGTGGGATGATTGTGCGTTTCCACCTTCATCAGCACATGTTTCAGTGCTTCTTGTGCGCCGTAGCGGTGTGTACCCGGATCGGGCTGCCAGGCCTGCACGGTACTGCCTTCCATCACCGAGGCATTGTCGGCATAGGCCACCACCGTGCCCTGCGGCGATACGGCGTGGGTGTTGCGGATCATCTGGAACAGGGTGTGCGGCTGATCGACGCCGTCGATGGTGAAGCGGGCATTGAAAATCTTGTGGCGGCAATGTTCGCTGTTGGCCTGGGCGAACATCATCAATTCGACATCGGTGGGGTTGCGCCCCAGTTTGCGGTAGGCCTCCAGCAGATAGTCGATTTCGTCTTCAGACAGCGCCAGACCCTGCTCAACATTGGCGCGGGCGAGCGCCGCGCGGCCAGCGTCGAGCGTGCCGGAGAGCACGTCCACGTGCTGCAGCGACTGGGGCGGCAGTTCGGAAAAAAGCCGCTCCAGATCGCTGCGCTGCAGCGCCACGGTTTCGGTCATGCGGTCGTGCAGCAGGGCGGCGAGCTGAAGCAGTTCGGCCTCGGTCAGCGGTTTGGCGGCTCTCAGCAGCCCGCTTTCCGCCTCAAGGCGGTATTGCACCGTGCGTTCCACCCGGTGCACCTCTGCGCCGCACAAGCGGGCGATGTCGGTGGCCTTGGAAGCCCAGGGCGAAAGGGTGCCCAGGCGCGGCATGACATACAGGCTCTGGCCCTGCGTGGGCCCGGCGTAAGGGTCGCCATAGCGCAGCAGGCCCTCGAGTTTGTCTTGAAGCGCGGGAGTCGGAGCGGCGTCGAGCGCCACTGCATGCACATACCGGGCATGGATGTGGCGCACGCGAGCGGCGATTTCCGGCGCGGTCTGGCGCAGGCGTGCCTGCAATGCGTCCTGACGAAAAGCGGACAAGGCGCTGGCGCCTTCAAAGAAAAGGATGTGCATGCGGGAAGCCCGAACGGGCTGGGCGGGGTGGGAGATGGCAGTCAGCGGAAGATTATAGAAATCGCCATGATGTGCACAGGCGGCTCACGAACACATGTCAGGAGTGTGATAATTGCGCCATGAGCATCACCATCAAAACCCCTGAAGAGATCGAGAAAATGCGCGTTGCCGGGCGACTGGCTTCCGAACTGCTCGATTACCTGACGCCCCACGTTCAGCCCGGTGTGACGACCAAGGCCATCGACAAGCTGGCGTATGACTACATCACCCAGGTGCAGCAGGCCATTCCGGCACCGCTGAATTACGCGCCGCCGGGCTACACGCCCTACCCCGCGTCGATCTGCACCTCGGTCAACAACGTCATCTGCCACGGCATTCCGAACGACAAGCCGCTGAAAAGCGGCGATGTGATCAATATCGACGTCACCGTCATCAAAGACGGATTCCACGGCGATTGCAGCCGAATGTTCAGCATCGGCACCGTGCCCAGGCATGTGCAGCGGCTGGTGGACATTACCTTCGAGGCCATGTGGCATGGCATCGCGCTGGTGAAACCCGGCGCGCGGCTGGGCGACATCGGCCACGTCATCCAGACCTTTGCCGAGAGCGCGGGCTACAGCATCGTGCGGGAGTTCTGTGGACACGGCATCGGAAGCAAATTCCACGAAGACCCGCAGGTGCTGCACTACGGCAAGGCGGGCACGGGAGAAGTGCTGCGCGAAGGCATGACCTTCACCATCGAGCCCATGATCAACGCGGGGCGGCGCGACATCCGCGAAATGGCCGACGGCTGGACCATCGTCACCAAGGACCGTTCGCTCTCCGCGCAGTGGGAGCACACGGTGCTGGTCACGCCCACAGGCTTCGAGGTGCTGACCACCTCGGCAGGTTGCCAGCCCGCGCCTGCCTTCGTTCGCCAGCCTGCCCTCGCCGCTTGAGCGGCGCTTCGCAGGCCGTCATCGTGACTTCGCGCACGTCAGGGCCATGATCGCATCTGCCGTCGCCCGCCAGGCTGACTTTGCGCTGAACGACATTCGCCTGAGCTGGAAACAGGGGCGTGCCGCGCTGCTCGACCACTTCGGGCAGCACCCGCAGCAGGTGACGCCGCTGCTGCACGGGCTCACCCGCCTTGTCGATCAGACGCTGCAGACGCTGTGGACGGCAACCAGCATGCCGTCCGACGCGGCGCTGATCGCCGTGGGCGGCTATGGGCGCGGCGAACAATTTCCACACTCCGACATTGATCTGCTTCTGCTGCTTCCGCAGACCCAGGGCAGCGATGCCGCCATTGATGCGGCCGCCTCAGGCTTCATCACCGCCTGCTGGGATATCGGCCTGGAAATCGGTGCGAGCGTGCGCACCATCGAGGCCTGCATCGACGAAGCTGCAAAAGACATCACCGTACAGACGGCCCTGCTGGAATCGCGCTTTCTGTGCGGCGACCGGGCCTTGGCTGATGCGCTAAACCGCGCCTTTTTTGCCCATCTCGATGCGCGCGCCTTTTTTCAGGCCAAGATGCGCGAGCAGCAGCAACGCCATCTCAAATTCGAAGACACCCCCTACGCGCTGGAACCCAATTGCAAGGAAAGCCCCGGCGGTCTGCGCGATCTCCAGGTCTTGCTCTGGGTGGCGCAGGCCAGCGGTCTGGGGCGCAGCTGGAAGGAATTGGCGGCGCATGGAATCATCCACGCGAACACCGTCCGCCAGATTCAGCGCAACGAGACCGTGATCAAACGCATCCGCGCGCACCTGCATGTGCTGGCCGGACGGCGTGAAGACCGTCTGGTGTTCGACCAGCAATCGGCCGTTGCCAAGGTGCTCGGCTTTGCGCCCACGCCGAGCAAGCGGGCAGGCGAACTATTGATGCAGCGCTACTACTGGGCGGCGAAAGCCGTCGAGCAAATCAACCAGATCGTGCTGCTCGATATCGAGGGGCGGCTCTGGCCGCAGTCGGTGGCCGTGGCGCAGCCCATCGTCGGGCTCAAGGGCGTGAAAGATGCGCGCTATGTGCTGCGCGACGGCATGATCGAGCCCGCCGATCCCCAGCTTTTCGAACATGAACCGTGGACGCTGCTGGAGATTTTCGCCGTGTTCCAGCGCGCGCCCGGCGCTCGGGGGCTATCGCCCGCCGCACTGCGCGCCATCTACCTGGCGCGCAACCGGATGGACAGCGCCTTCCGCCACGATCCGCGCAGCCGCGAGCAGTTCGTGCGCATTCTGCAGGCGCCGCAAGGCATCGTTCACGCACTGCGGCTGATGAATCGCAGCAGCGTACTTGGGCGCTACCTGTGGGCGTTCCGCCGCATCGTCGGGCAGATGCAGCACGACCTGTTTCACGTCTATACCGTCGATCAGCACATTCTGATGGTCGTGCGCAATATGCGGCGTTTTTTCATGCCTGAACATGCCCACGAATACCCGCTGTGCTCGGAGCTGGCGGCGAACTTCGATCCGCCGTGGGTGCTCATCCTCGCGGCACTGTTCCACGACATCGCCAAGGGCCGGGGCGGCGATCACTCCGAGCTGGGCGCCGTCGAAACCCGCAAATTCTGCAAGGCGCACGGCATCAGCGCCGAACACACCGAGCTGGCCGTGTTTCTGGTGCGCGAACATCTACAAATGTCGCGCGTGGCGCAGAAAGAAGACCTGAGCGACCCCGAAGTCATCGCCGCCTTCGCCCGGCGCGTGGGCGATGAGCGTCACCTCGTCGCCCTGTACCTGCTGACCGTGGCCGACATTCGCGGCACCAGCCCCAGAGTCTGGAACGCCTGGAAAGGCAAGCTGCTCGAAAACCTCTACCGCGCCACCCTGCGCGCACTTGGCGGCCAGACGCCGCAGCCCGAGGCCGAACTGCAACTGCGCCAGCGCGAGGCGCAGCGCATCCTCAATCTTTACGCCCTGCCCCAGGGCGCACAAAAGCCCCTCTGGGACACGCTGGACATGGGCTATTTCCTGCGCAACGATCCGCAAGACATTGCCTGGCACACCCGCAAGCTCTACGCCCGCGTGGCCAGTCAGTCGCCCGTGATCAGCGCGCGACTGGCGCCCGAAGGCGAGGGGCTGGAAGTGCTGGTCTATGCGCCCGATCAGCCCGATCTGTTCGCGCGCATCTGCGGCTACTTCGATCACCAGAACTTCAACATTCTCGATGCCAAGATCCACACCGCCAACAACGGCTGGGCGCTCGACAGCTTCGTCGTGGTGTCACCCCACACCAAAGTACACGACCGGGCGATGACCGGCGTGATCGAAACCTCGCTGCTCGCCGAACTGGGCAGCGCCGCGCCGCTGCCGCCCCCGCATCACGGGCGACTGTCGCGGCGGGTGCGCAACTTTCCCGTCAGCCCCCGCGTCGGTCTGCGCCCTGACGAGCGCGGGCAGCGCTGGATTCTCAGCGTGACCGCGCACGACCGGGCCGGTCTGCTGTTCGGCATTGCGCAGGTGCTGGCCAAACACCGCATCGACCTGCAACTGGCCAAGATCACCACCCTCGGCGAGCGGGTAGAAGATACGTTTCTCGTCTCCGGCCCCGGTCTGGGTGACGCCCGGATTCAGAACACCCTCGAAAACGAGCTACTGCAGGCGATCACGGATTAGCGTCTGAGCTTGAGAGCAAAGGAGCACCGCTTGGACATTTCCGCCCTGCAAGCCCGCTTGCGACAGTTTTCTGCCGACCGCAACTGGGCACCCTACCAAACGCCGAAAAACCTGGCGATGGCGATGATCGTCGAGGCGGGTGAACTGGTGGAAATCTTCCAGTGGATGACGCCCGAGCAATCGCAACAGGCGGGACAAGACCCTGAAAGGCAACAGCACATCGCCGACGAAATCGCCGACGTACTGATCTATCTCGTGCAGATCGCCGATCGCACCGGCGTGGATCTGCAGCAGGCGGTGGAACAGAAAATCGTCAAAAACGCCCTGAAATATCCAGCAAGCTGAGCGCCGACCGCTGAACATGGGACAATTTCCGGCCGGGAATTTTTGCGTGACCCCGCACTCCCACCTCTGAAGCCGAAAATCCCCCGCAGCACTCACCCACTTCCACCCGACCCGCACCTTGAAAATCCTGTTCGATTTCTTCCCCATCATCCTGTTTTTCATCGTGTTCAAAGTGGCCGGCATTTACGCCGCCACGGCAGTGACCATCGCCGCGACCTTTGCGCAAATCGGCTGGGTCTGGTTCAAGCACCGCAAGGTCGAGCCGATGTTGTGGATGAGTCTGGCCGTGGTCGTCGTCTTCGGCGGCGCGACGCTGCTGTTCCACAACGACACCTTCATCAAGTGGAAGCCCACTGTGCTGTACTGGCTGTTCGCCCTCATCCTCGCCGGCGCGCAACTGTTTCAGGGCAAGAATCTGATGCGCGCCCTCATGGGCAAGCAGATGCAGCTCCCCGATCCGATCTGGAACCGCGTCAACTGGTCGTGGGTGGTCTTTTTCGTGCTGATGGGCGTGCTCAACATCGTGATCGCCTACAACTTCTCCACCAACCTCTGGGTGGACTTCAAGCTGTTCGGCAGTCTTGCGCTGACGCTGGTGTTCGTGCTCGGACAATCGCTGCTGCTGGCCAAGCATATGAAGCTGGATGAGAACGCTTGATGTCCGCGCCGATTTCCCGCCGCGATCACATCGAAAACCTGTTGCAGCAGGCGTTCAATCCCGAAACCCTGCAGGTGACCGACGACTCCGCCGCCCACGCCGGGCATGGTGGATTCGATGCGAAGGGCAGCCATTTCCGCGTGCGCATCGTCAGTGCGCAGTTCGCTGGCGCCTCGCGTCTCGTGCGGCATCGCCTCGTGTATGATGCCCTGGCTTCGATGATGCATCACGAGATTCATGCGCTGGTGCTCGATTGCCAGGCCCCCGGAGACCCACCCGAGGTCAGCGCACACTGAGAACTTGACCGTGCGCCCTGGTCGTTTGTTCCCTCCCC
>NZ_JBYCKI010000185.1:0-5093 GCF_057473305.1 Thiomonas sp. TH-17 | reverse complement strand
GACGAGCAGCGCGCGCAGAAACGTGCGTGGCTCGCGGGCATGGCCATGGACCCCAGTTGCGCGTTGCTGGATCTCGCCGGTCTGTGCGCCTTGTTGAGCGAGAACGGGGTTCGTTGAACGGAGTTCTGAACGCCACGTCTGTCTGGGCATGGACAGGTAGGCGTGGGGCTGGCGGTGGATTGAGCCTGGCATTTCACGATTAGCAAGGAAATACCCTAAATTTGCATTCGTAATCCAGAGGGGGAGGCATTACGATGACTAGGCCGCATAACAAGCGGGAGGCCTAAAAATGGCTGCGCCGCGTGACTTGCTGCAGCGCCTGTTCGAGTACATCGAAGAACAGGTGAAGGAAATCGACCCACGAGGCTTTCAGCTCTCGAAGCAGGCGGGCTTCCGGTGCAGCCCTGAGGACGTCGCCGGCCTCACCGGCGTCAGCATGGACCTCCAACTGGAGGGCGACCACATCTGGCTGAAGGTCGATCGCTTGGAGGCTGGCAAGCCTCCCGCACTCCCCCCGGCGCTTCAGGGCCTTTGCCGGCCAAGCTCGGATCCATCAGGTCACATGCCCGTCCTAGATGAAGCCGCGCTTCAGCACCGCATCCATGTCGAATTAACTGACACGCCGGAAGATCAACGGGTCGCCTTCGAAGCCAAGATCCGTGCACGCGCCAGCGAAGGTCTTCGCGAATACACCGACCTTTGGAAATCTTGGGCGGAGGGCGAGAAGCCCCGCCGGAAGGCCATCTCTCTTTACGGGGACATCTTTGAGATCAAGCATCAGCTGGAGGCTGAGGAAACTGCCAAGCCCACCGAGCTGGTCTGGGGCGTAGGCATCGCCACTTGGTCGATGAGCTACGCAGGCGGCGCTTTCCCATTTGTGTACCCGGTGTTGACGCAGGCAGTTGAGGTCTCACTGAACGACCAGACTATGGCCATTGAGCTGCGCCCCCGGGCGTTGGACACGCGCGTCGAGATGGACGCATTCGTGGCCTGCCAGGTGACCGGCGCGGCCGATGTCGAGAAGGCTGCCCGCGAACACCTGGCCAAGCACAAGGATCGCCCCGTCACTCCCTTCGATCCGAGCACCTATTCCGACGTGCTGAAGCTCACGGCGACGAACCTCGACAGCAAGGGCTCGTACCAGGAGGTTCTGGCTGCGCATGCGGCTGTTCCGCCTGCCGGGCAGCACCTAGTCGTAACCGACACCTGGGTTCTGTTTTCCCGCCCTCGCGCCAACAACTACCTGGTCGAAGACCTGAAGCGCCTGCGTGACCGGATTGCCAGCGGGTGCGACATCCCTGGCGGACCGCTGGCATTGGTGTCTCCGCCGTCGGACACGCCGATCGAATATGAGGCCGTCAACTTCCGTGGCATCTCCAGCCGCGGCAGCTACGAAGGCGACAGCAAGCCGCAGGAGTTGTACTTCCCGCTGCCCTACAACCGCGAGCAGGTCACCATCGCGCAGCGCCTCGAGCGCGCCGCCGGCGTGACCGTGCAAGGGCCGCCCGGAACCGGCAAGACCCATACAATCGCCAACATCATCTGCCACTACCTCGCCACGGGCCGCAGGGTGCTGGTGACGTCGCGAGGCGAGCCGGCGCTTGAAGTGCTGCAGTCGAAAATCCCTGAGGAAGTGCGTGACCTGACGGTGGCGCTTCTCACCAGCGATCGTGAGAGCGTCCGCCAGTTTCAGGCCTCGATTCAGGCCATCCAGCACAAGGTGTCCCAGATCAACCCCGAGGAGGCGCGAGAGCAGCTCAGCATCCTCCATCAGGCCATCGACCGCGCGCACGCCGAGCTGTCGACGATCGACCGGCGGGTGGACGAGATCGCCATCGACCAGCTCTCCGAGATCGAGGTGGACGGTGCCCCGATGCGCGCCCAGAATCTGGCCGAGCTGGTGGTATGCGGACAGGGGAATTTCGCCTGGTTCGGCGACACGCTCTCGCTCACGTCCGAGCAGGCGCCGCCCCTCACGGAAAGCGATGCCGGCGCGCTGCGCGAGAGTCGTCGCAAGCTTGGCGCAGATCTGTGCTACGTGTCGGCTTCGATCACCTCTGCGGATGACCTGCCCAACCCGAGCGACATCGCCGAGCTGCACAATGCGCTCAGCCAGATGAAGGAGCTCGACGGCCAGGTGGAGAACGGACAGTTGCTCCCGCTGAAGGGCTTGACCGCAGAGGTGCTGCAGTCGGCCCGTGAACTGTTGGCAGGTCTTGACGAGGCCCTGGCCCTTGCCGAGGAGCTTGAGGCCACCGGTGGTGGCTGGCCGATGGAACTGCGGATGCGGTGCCGCGTTCCGTCCTTCGCCTCCGAGCGCCAAGCCCTGGAGATGCTGTTCTCTGATGTCGACCATTTGGTCCAGGCGCGGGCCGAGTTTCTCATCAAGCCGATCGAATTCCCGAGCGAAGGCCTGACAAACCCAAAGGTGCTGGAGGCGGTTACGCGCGCAGTGGAGACCGGCAAGCCGTTCGGGCTGATCTCCTTCGGAGCGGGTGACGCCAAGGCCCTGCTGTCCTCAATCCGAGTCGCCGGCCTCGCCCCCAAAGGCAACGGCGACTGGGAGCACATCCAGCTCTACATCGCCTTGCACGGGCGGGTCACCTCGTTCCTGGCGCGCTGGAACCAGTTCGCGGACACGCTTTCGGTGCCCAGACTCAGCGGCGGGGTTGAGTCCCTGCGCGAGATCGAACTGATCGCGGTGGCAGCCCGAAAGGCGCACACGCTTGCCATGACATACGATGCGACGCTCCCTGGGCAGGCCGAGGCCGTCTTCGAGCATGTGCCTGCGGCGGATCTGATTGGAGGCTCCAACGAACTGAAGGGTGTCCGGAAGCACCTGATCAGCCACCTGACTCGAGCGGAACTATCGAGAGCAGCCACCAAGCTGAGCACGCTGCAGGAGAAGCTGGCCGGTAAGACCGGGCCAGTGTCCGATGCGCTCCTTGCCTTCGTTGACCAGGAACTCGGCAACCCGAGCCTCGAAGCAAGCCGCGTTGCCGCCCGGTTTGCCGAACTGGTCATAGAGCTGCGCCGCATCGCAGGGCTGGCCACTGAGCTGGCGTGCGTCCGCGACAGCGCCAGCCGTCTGGAAAAGGCCGGCGCTGCAAAGCTCGCGGCCCGGGTTCGCACCAACCCTGTGGCCAGCACGGGCGAGGACACGGCCTTCCCGGCATCCTGGCGCCAGGCCTGGCAGTGGGCGCGCATGAAGTCACACCTCGACAGCATCGAGGCGCGCGAGGAGCTGATGTCCCTGGCTGCCAGGCGGCGGAACCTAGAGGGCGGCCTTTCGAAGCTGTACAAGGACATGGTTTCCAAGGCTGCCTGGCTTGCCACCAAGCGCAATTCAACGCCCAAGGTGCTGCAGGCCCTGGCAGGCTATGCGACCGCCATTCGCAAGATCGGCATGGGCACGGGGCCGAATGCTGTCCGCTACCGCCGAGACGCGCGCGAGTCGATGTTGGACGCCGCCGGCGCGGTGCCATGCTGGATCATGAGCCACGCCAAGATTTCCGAGTCGATGCCGCCGGACATCGGGGCCTTCGATCTAGTCATCGTGGACGAGGCCAGCCAATCGGACCTGTGGGCGCTGCCGGCGATTGTTCGGGGCAAGAAGATCCTGGTGGTTGGCGACGACAAGCAGGTTTCCCCGGATGCTGGTTTCGTCTCCAGCCAGCGCATTGACGAGCTGAAGCACCGGTTCCTCGAGGAGCAGCCCTACGGCATCGAGATGACCCCGGAGAAGTCGCTCTATGAACTTGCTGCTCGGGTCTTCGCGGCCGAGCAGGTGATGCTGCGCGAGCACTTCCGCTGCGTGCCACCGATCATCGCCTACTCGAACTGGACCTTCTACAAGAATGGCATCCAGCCGCTGCGGATTCCCAAAGCCTCCGAGCGCATTGATCCGCCCCTAGTGGACATCTACGTGCCGGGCGGAGTCCGTGACCGCCATGACTGCAACGTGCTGGAAGCCGACGCCATCGCGGAAGAGATCGCGGCCATCCTCGAGGACGAGCAGCACGCCGGTCGCACGCTGGGCGTTGTTTCCCTCCTCGGAATGGAGCAGGCCAAGTACATCGACGAGGTAGTTCGGGCCCGCTGCCCGGCTGCCGAGCTGATGCACCGGAAGTTCGAGTGCGGCGACGCCCGGATCTTCCAAGGGAGCGAGCGAGACATCATGTTCCTCTCCATGGTAGTCGATCCAAGTCGCAGCAAGGCGGTGTCAGGCAACATGTTCGAGCAGCGCTTCAACGTGGCCGCCAGCCGGGCGCGCGACCGGATGTACTTGGTGCGCTCGGTGACCGGCGGCCAGCTGTCTGACAAGGATCTGCGACTGACGCTTCTGCGCCACTTCGACAAGCCCTTGATCGCCGAGAGCCCTGACGCCAGCCGCTCCCTCATCGACCTGTGTGAGTCGGGGTTTGAGAAGGACGTGTACACCCACCTGACGAAGGCGGGCTACCGGGTGATCCCTCAGGTCAAGTCCGGGGCATATCGGATCGATATGGTTGTTGAGGGCGCCAGCGATACGCGCCTGGCTGTTGAGTGCGATGGAGACGAATACCACGGGCCTGACCGCTGGCAACAGGACATGAACCGGCAGCGAGTGCTGGAGCGCGCGGGATGGACGTTCTGGCGATGCTTCGCGTCGACTTGGACGCTCCGCAAGGAGGAGGTGTTCGGCGAACTGGTCGAGCGGCTGGCGGCGATAGGGATTGAACCGCTGGGAGCCCTGGAGCGGGCGCCTAGCATTGTGGAGAAGCGCACGTGGAAGCCTGCCTCCGAAGAGGGCGGCGAGATCAATGCGGTGGCGAACGCTACAAAGGATCTAACAGCTGCGGTGAACAAATGACCTACGGCTTGGAGGTCAAGCGTTCGCATAGGTTTCAGGCGTCGTCCACGCAGTCTTGGTATCCGTCGGCTCAGTCGGCGTCGTTGGTGTTCGTGCATGCCGGCATCCCCGGCGGCATGCGTCCGGCGCTGGCGTAGACCATGGCCAGCACGGCGGCCACGGCGGTGTACAACTCCGGCGGGATGGCGTCGTCCAGACGCACCTGCGCGAGCAGGCCGGTCAGCAGCGGGTCGCGGTGGCG
>NZ_JBYCKI010000184.1:0-2820 GCF_057473305.1 Thiomonas sp. TH-17 | reverse complement strand
GCCGCGAGCCGCTGGCGATTGACGTGAGTGTGGGCAAGACCGACGCCATCTACAAGGCGCACAGCTACCACACCAAGGTGCCGCACCTGGCCATCGTGCCGTCCATCCTGCACTACACCCAGCCGGGCGATGTGGTGCTGGACGGCTTTGCCGGTTCGGGCATGACGGGCGTGGCCGCGCAGTGGTGCGGCACGGCACCGGGCAGTTATCGGTTTGAACTGGAGCAGGCGTGGAAGAAAGAAGGCCGCGCCGCGCCCAAATGGGGCGCGCGCCGCGCGGTGCTCAACGACCTGTCGCCCGCTGCCGCCTTCATCGGCGCGAACTACAACATCCCCTTTGATGTGGATGCCTTCGCCAAGGCGGGAAAGCAACTGCTCAAGGCTGTGGAGCAGGACATCGGCTGGATGTATGAAACGCTGCATAGCGACGGCAAGACCAAGGGACGCATCGAATACACGGTGTGGAGCGAGGTATTCAGTTGCCCGGAATGCGCAGGTGAAGTGAATTTTCTGGATGAAGCGCTGGATGAGGAAACCAAGCGAGTCAAAGATGAGTTTCCGTGCCCGCACTGCAATGCCGGATTGACCAAGAAAAAGCTGGAGCGGCTCTACGTCACCAAGCTGGACAGCGCAACTGGTACTACGCTGCAATCGCCCAAGCGCGTGCCCAGCCTGATTTCGTATCGCGTTGGGAAAGCCAGATACGAGAAGAAGCTGGACGCTAAAGATCTTGAAATTCTTGGACGCATTGAACAGCAACCTTTCCCAACGGCTATTCCGACTGATCGCATGATGCATGCTCCATTGGAGCAAGACAGTTGGGGTGACAAATGGCGAGCTGGCACAGCGTCTTTCACTCATGTGCATCATTTGTATTTGCCACGAGCAGCGCAAGCGATGGGCGCACTGTGGGCGAAAGCTGGAGCGCACCCTGATAAGAGGATTCGCGGCATTCTGATATTTATGGTCGAGCAGGCGATTTGGGGCTTGTCGGTTCTTGCTCGCTATACGCCAACGCATTTCTCTCAGGTAAACCAGTACTTGACTGGTGTGTATTACGTCGCTTCGCAGCATGCTGAATGCAGCCCCTGGTACATCCTTGATGGCAAGCTGGACAGGCTGGTCAAAGCCTTCGGAAATTTCCAAGTCGGAGCCGCTGGCGCGGCAATCAACACCGGCACAGCGGCGCGTTTGCCGGTGCCGGACGGCAGCATCGACTACATCTTCACCGACCCACCGTTTGGCGAAAACCTCGCCTACTCAGAGTTGAATTTTCTGGTTGAGGCTTTTCATGGCGTATTCACCGAACAAAAACCAGAAGCCATCGTCAGTAATGCGCAATCCAAGGACTTGCTTGGCTATCACGACTTGATGCGGCAGTGTTTTCAGGAGTACCAACGCGTGCTCAAGCCAGGCCGCTGGATGACGGTGGTGTTCTCCAATACATCCGCTGCCGTCTGGAACGGGATTCAAACTGCCATGCAGCAGGCCGGCTTTGTTATTGCCAATGTTTCTGCACTGAACAAAGTCCAAGGCAGTTTCAATGCCGTTACAAACACCACTTCCGTCAAACAGGATTTGGTGATTTCCGCCTACAAACCCAATGGAGGGCTGGAGCAGCGTTTCGCGGAGCGTGGAGCTACACCAGATTCCGCGTGGGATTTCGTGCAAATCCATCTGCGGCAGTTGCCAGTATTGAAACTGCGGAACGGCGAGATGGAATTCGTCGCCGAACGCGACCCGCGCATCCTGTTCGACCGCATGGTGGCGTGGTTCGTCCGGCACAGCGCGCCCGTGCCGCTTTCCAGTCAGGAGTTTCAGGACGGCCTGCGCAGCCGCTTCCCCGAACGCGACGGCATGGTCTTCCTGCCGGAGCAAGTGACCGAATACGACAAGAAGCGCGCGCAGACCGCGCAAGCACCCCAGATGGAGCTGTTCGTCTCCGACGAGCGCAGCGCCATCGACTGGGCCGCGGATTACCTAAAAGCGCGGCCATCCACCTATCAGGACATCCACCCGGAGTTCATCAAGCAACTGGGCGCGGGCTGGAAGAAGCACGAAACCCGCCCGGAACTCTCGGCGCTGCTGGAAGCCAACTTCCTGCGCTACGACGGCGCGGGTGAGGTGCCCAGCCAGATCCACAGCTATCTCTCCAGCAACCACAAGGACGTGCGCGGGCTGGAGAAAACAGACCCGCGCCTGATCGCCAAGGCGCTGGATCGCTGGTATGTGCCCGACCCGAACAAGGCGCAGGACTTGGAGAAGAAGCGCGAAAAATCGCTGCTCAAGGAGTTCGAGCAATACAAGACGTTCACGGGCCGCAAGATCAAGGAATCGCGCCTGGAAGTGCTGCGCGCCGGTTTCCGCGCAGCTTGGGCGACGAAGGACTATGCCACCATTCTCGCCATCGCCCACAAGCTGCCGGACGAGACCCTGCAAGAGGACGAAAAGCTTCTCACCCTGTACGACATGGCACTGACGCGCAGCGAAGACGGGGCGTAAGCAGTGATGGAAAGCGGCTTCGACACCGGTGACTGGTGCTGGCACACGCGGCAAGCCACGCCTTGCCGCGTGGTGGAACGGCTGGCGCTGTGGGGTGAAGCGGCTTACCGCGTGTGGCTGCCGTCAAAAAACGCCGTGCTGCGCGCGCGCGCGGCGGAACTGGCTCTGCTTTCCAGCGTGCAGCCCACCGTGGAGCAGTTGCTGCACGCCACTGCGGCGGCTAAGTTGCAGGACGCACTGGAAGAAAACCTGCTGCTCGCGCCCATCCAGTCCAGCGTCATCCCGCTGCCGCACCAGCTTTACGCGCTGAACCGCGCCG
>NZ_JBYCKI010000183.1:0-8721 GCF_057473305.1 Thiomonas sp. TH-17 | reverse complement strand
TGGCCGCCGTCAGCGTGGTCTTGCCGTGGTCCACGTGACCAATCGTGCCCACGTTGACGTGCGGCTTGGTCCGCTCAAACTTTTCCTTCGCCATGATTCAAACTCCTCAAGCCTACAAAGATGGACAAATCGATAAATTCAACTGGTGCCCATGGCGGGAATCGGACCCGCGACCTCTCCCTTACCAAGGGAGTGCTCTGCCACTGAGCCACATGGGCCTGAACGCTTGCGCGCTCAAGAGAAAACCGTTACATAACAACTACTAAATACCGCAGGAGCTGGAGCGGGAGACGGGAATCGAACCCGCGCCATTAGCTTGGAAGGCTAAGGTTCTACCATTGAACTACTCCCGCCTTGCCAAGCCCTGGACGCCCTGGCGAGGCCCGGAGCGACCGATGGCCGCCAACACGACAGAACACCGCAGCAGAAACCAAAAGCAGCAAAGCACATCATTCTTGCGCCTGGTGGAGAGGGCTGGATTCGAACCAGCGTACTCGTAAGAGGGCAGATTTACAGTCTGCTGCCATTAACCACTCGGCCACCTCTCCGAGGCGAACCGCGGATTCTTAGCGATTTTTGCGGCAATGTCAAATAAAAGGACTTTGCGTCGGCTCAATCGAAGAGCGCGCGCAGGGCTGTGCCCGGGTCGTCCGCGCGCATGAAGGCTTCGCCGACGAGGAATGCCTGAACGCCGGCAGCCCGCATGCGCGCGACGTGATCTGAGGTCAGAATGCCGCTCTCGGTCACAACGACTCGGCCCTCAGGAATCTGCGGCAGCAGATCGAGGGTGGTCTCCAGCCGGGTTTCAAAGCTGCGCAAGTCGCGGTTGTTAATGCCAAGCAGCGGCGTGCGCAGCGCCAGCGCCGCCTGCAGTTCAGCCGCGTTGTGCACCTCGACCAGCACATCAAGGCCGTAGCCCATCGCCTCGGCTTCCATTTCGATCAATTGCGCCCGTGGCAGAGCGGCGGCGATCAACAGCATGCAGTCGGCCCCCATCGCTGCAGCCTCGGCGATCTGGTAGGCGTCGACCATGAAATCCTTGCGCAATACTGGCAGCGCGCAAGCCGCCCGCGCCTGCTGCAGATAAGACGGCGCCCCCTGGAAGTACTGCACATCGGTGAGCACGGACAAGCAGGTCGCGCCCCCGGCCGCGTAGCTGCGAGCGATGGCGGCCGGATCGAAGTCGGCCCGCAGAACCCCGCGCGACGGACTGGCTTTTTTCACTTCCGCGATGACGGCGGGCCCGCCCGCGGCGACTTTGGCCTGCACGGCGGCGGCAAACCCCCGCGTTGGGCCCCGCGCTGCAGCCTGCTCGCGCAGCGAAGATAAAGGCACCCGCTCGCGCGCCGTTGCCACTTCTTGCGCTTTGGTGGCGAGGATGCGCTGAAGGATGTCGCTCTCAAGAAGCTCGCTGGGCCGCCCCGAGAGTTTCTTGCCCCTTGAGGGGAGAGCCGAGCGAAGCGAAGGGTTTCGGGGTGGGCTCATACGCTGGCCGCCGGTTTTTGCATGGCGTGGGTGACGCGCACGAATTCCTGCAATTTGTCGCGCGCTGCGCCGCTGGAAATGGCTTCGCGCGCCATCTGCACGCCGTCGATCAAGGCGGGCGCGACGTTCGCTGCGTACAGCGCGACCCCTGCGTTGAGCGCCACGATGTCTCTGGGCGCACCCGCCACATCGTTGAGCGCCTCGTGCATCAGTTCGATGGACTGAGCTGGGCCTTCCACCCGCAGCGCCTCCAGCGGCGCGGACTTCAGCCCGAGATCGCCGGGGTGAATGGCGTATTCGCTGATCTGGCCGTTCTTGAGTTCGCCAATCAGCGTCTCGCCCGACAGCGACACCTCGTCGAGACCATCCAGCCCGTGCACCACCAAGGCGTGCTCGCTGCCCAGCCTTTGCAAAACGCGCACCAGAATACCGACCAGATCGGGGTGGAACACCCCGAGCAACTGGTTAGGCGCACCCGCGGGGTTGGTCAGCGGCCCGAGGATGTTGAACAGGGTGCGCACCCCCAACTCTTTGCGCACCGGCGCCGCGTGCTTCATGGCCGGATGGTGGTTGGGCGCGAACATGAAGCCGATGCCGCATTCGGCCAGGCTTTGCGCTACCTGCTCCGGCGTGAGCTGGATGTTGGCGCCCAGCGCGTCGAGCGCGTCGGCCGAGCCGGAGGAAGAACTCACGCTGCGCCCGCCATGCTTGGCCACCTGCGCCCCGGCGGCGGCGGCGACAAACATGCTGGCGGTGGAAATATTGAAGGTGCGCGCGGAATCGCCCCCTGTGCCGACGATGTCGACCAGGCGCTTTTTGTCGGCCACTTCGACCGGCGTGGCGAATTCGCGCATCACCATCGCGGCGGCGGTGATTTCGCCGATGGTTTCCTTCTTCACCCGCAGGCCGGTGATGAGCGCGGCCATCATGACCGGAGACATTTCGCCGGTCATGATGCGGCGCATCAGCGCGATCATTTCATCGTGGAAGATTTCGCGGTGCTCGATGACGCGCACCAGCGCATCGTGATTACTGATGGTCATGGAAGTGGCCCTCGTTCAACGCCAGAAAATTCTGCAGCAGCCGGTGGCCGTGCTCGGTCTCGATGGATTCCGGGTGAAACTGCACGCCCTCGATGGCGAAATGGCGATGGCGCACGCCCATGATTTCGCCATCTTCGGTCTGCGCGGTAATTTCCAGGCAGGCCGGCAGGCTGTCGCGCTCGATGGCCAGCGAGTGATAGCGCACCACGGTGTACGGGCTGGGCAGGTCGGCGAACACGCCTCGGCCGTCATGGGTGATGGGGCTGGTCTTGCCGTGCATGATTTGCCGCGCCCGCACGACCCTGCCGCCAAACGCGGCGCCGATGGCTTGATGCCCCAGGCAGACGCCCAGAATGGGCAGTCGCCCGGCGAAATATTGCAGCACCGGCACGGAAATACCGGCCTCAGCGGGCGAGCACGGCCCGGGAGAAATGACGATGCGCTCGGGATTGAGCGCCGCGATGGCTTCGAGATCGAGCTCATCGTTGCGCACGGTGTGCACGTCCTGGCCGAGTTCGCCGAAATATTGCACCAGGTTGTAGGTAAAGCTGTCGTAGTTGTCGATCATCAGCAGCATGGTGGGCTCCGTGGGTCTGGGAAGAGAGGTGGCGGGCGGCGCTTTAGCCGTCCAGCCCTTCCTGCACCTGTTCGGCCGCGCGCAATACGGCGCGCGCCTTGGCCTCGGTTTCGCGCCATTCCATCTCGGGCACGGAATCAGCCACCACGCCAGCGGCCGCCTGCACGTACAACCAGTTGTCCTTGACGATGCCGGTGCGAATGGCAATGGCCAGATCCATGTCACCGGCAAAGCTCCAGTAGCCGATGGCCCCGCCGTACAGCCCGCGCCGGGTGGGTTCGAGTTCGTCGATGACCTCCATCGCCCGAATCTTGGGCGCACCTGACAGCGTGCCCGCCGGGAAGGTGGCGCGCAGCACGTCCATCGGCGTGCGCTGCGCTTGCAGCAGCCCCTCGACGTTGCTGACGATGTGCATCACATGCGAATAGCGCTCGATGGCGAACGCCTCGGTCACCTTGACGCTGCCGGTCTGCGCGATGCGGCCCAGATCGTTGCGCGCCAGGTCGATGAGCATCAGATGCTCGGCGCGCTCTTTCGGGTCGGCCAGCAGTTCGGCCTCGTTGCGCACATCGGCCTCGGCGGTTGCGCCGCGCGGCCGCGTGCCGGCCAGCGGGCGGATGGTGACTTTGCGCCCTTCGGGCACGGCCTCTTCGCGCACCAGAATCTCGGGCGACGAGGCCGCAATCTGAAAGTCGCCGAAGTTGAAATAAATCATGTACGGCGAAGGGTTGAGCGAGCGCAGCGCACGGTAGAGCGACAGCGGCGAATCGCTGAAGCGCTTGCGCAGGCGCTGCCCCACCTGCACCTGCATGAAGTCGCCGGCGGCGATGTAGTCCTTCGCCTTCTCGACCGCTTTCAGATAGTCGGCCTTGTCGAACTCGCGCTCGATCGGCGTCACGCTGCTGCGCTGCATGGGCGGCGCCGAAACGGAATAGCGCAGTTGCTCGCGCAGACCGCGCAAGCGCGAGCGCGCCTGGCTATAGGCCTCGGGCTGGCCGGGGTCGGCATAGACGATGAGGTAGAGCCGCCCCGACAGGTTGTCGATCACGGCGAGTTCTTCGCACAACATTAGCAGGATGTCGGGCATGCCCAGCGGATCGGGCTTGGGATGCTTGGCCGCAGACGCCATCAGGCGCGGCTCGATATAGCGCACCGCGTCATAGCCGAAATACCCCGCCAGCCCGCCACAAAAACGCGGCATGCCCGCAGGCAGCGCCAGCTTGAAGCGGGCGTGGAACGCCTCGATGAAATCCAGCGGCGGCGCTTCGGAGGTTTCCACCACTGCGCCGTCGCGCAACACCTCGGTGAGGCCATTCTTCACTCGCACCTGCGTGCGGGCGGCCAGGCCGATAAAAGAGTAGCGGCCGAAGCGTTCGCCGCCGACGACAGATTCCAGCAAAAAGGTGTTTTGCCCGGCTCCGGCGCCCACCCCGAGCTTGAGGTAAAGCGACAGCGGCGTTTCCAGATCCGCCAGCGCTTCAGACACGAGCGCAATGCGGTTGTAGCCCTGGCGGGCCAGTTCTTTGAATTCGAGTTCAGTCATGTTCGTCTCAAGGGTCGGCTGCCCCGCAGGGGCGGGCAGCGGATATCACGGGAGCGCAGCCTGTTGCCGATACGGCCCTCGCGCATTGACGCGCGGATGGGGCGCAGATCGGAGGTGATTCAGGCCGCAGCAGCGGGCACGACCAGCCAGAACCGCCAGGGCCAAGCCCCCCGGTCTCCAGAACCCGATGCGTGTCGCCGATGGATGAACATGGAAAGTGAATGAATCGCGCAGATCTATCCGAGTGAGCGAATGTAGCAAACTCCTGGGAGCCTGTCGGGTTTGGGTCGCGCAGAGCGAAAAAAGGCTGTGGGGATGGCATGCGGCGACGGATTTGCCGCTCCATAGCCGCAGCTATGGAGCAAAAAGCCGCTGCCGCAGGACGCCGCACAGCCTTTTTGCAGCCCGCGATTCCCAAGCCTGACAGGCTCCTGGGCCACTTTTCGCACAACGGCTTCAAGCGCCGAAGTTTTCCGGCATCTGCACCGCAACGACCTCTCCGCGCACCGTGGCCACGCCGCCCGCAAATACCGTGGACTCCACAACGACTTTGCGGCCCTTGATTTCTTTCACCCGGCCGCGAATTTCCAGCTCGGCGCCCAAGCGCGTCGGCTTGAGAAAGTCGACATGCAACGATCCAGTGACGAATCGGAACGCCGGTTGCGTGTCCATCTCGCGCCCTTCGGCGCGGTACATCGCCGCTGCCGCCGTGCCGGTGCTGTGGCAATCGATCAGCGAGGCGATCAATCCGCCGTACACAAATCCAGGTACTGCGATGTGATAAGGCTGGGGCGTGAAGCGAGTCACCGTTTCATCGCCGTCCCAGACTGTCCGGATCTGATGCCCCTCGGCGTTGAGACGGCCGCAGCCATAGCAGTGCGCCAGTGCATCGGGGTAGCTATCCTGAAAAACCTTGGGCATGACGTCTCCTTCATGGGGTGTTGTCGGAGCATCTTAAACGGCACTCAACCTGAATTCACTTGTCAAAACACGACGTTTTACGAAAAATGAACGACCGTTCGATAACAAGCAACAGGAGACCACATGAATCACACCGCTCACAAGCCGCTGCGCACCTTCGGCGCAACCGCCGCACTGGCTATCGCGTCCTTCATGCCGAGCGCGCAGGCGCTCACCCTGCACGGCGTGGAAATTCCGCCGCAAGTGGATGTCGGCGGCAAGGCGCTGGCGCTCAACGGCGCTGGCACCCGGTACGTGTTCTTTTTCAAGGTTTACACCGCCGCCCTATATTTGCCGCAAAAAAGCGCGCAACCACAGGCGATTTACAACATGGCCGGACCGAAGGAGTTGAAACTCACCATGCTGCGCGATGTGAGCGGCAAGGAGCTCGGTGACAAACTCAACGACGGCATCAAGAACAACCTCAGCCCGGAGGAGTTCAGCGCCTTCATTCCCAGCCTGGTGCAACTGGGCGGCCTGTTTGCCCAAAAAAGCCAGATCAAAACCGGGGAAACAGTGACCATCCGCGAGAATCCTGGCAAAGGCAGCACCATCGCCATCGATGGCGTGCCCTCGGGCGGGGTATTCACCGAGCCGCAGTTTTTCAATTCCATGCTCAAAATCTGGCTGGGCAAAGATCCGGCTGAAGACCGGCTCAAGCGCGCGCTGCTGGGCAACGAAGCGGACAGCAACTGACTGGCTTCACCTGGCAAGGCTTGCGCGCCGTCATGTTTGGTGACCACTCAAACACGCCGTTTCGGTGAAAACCCGAACATGCAAGGGGTGGGTTCATAAAATAAGATTTGGCTGATATACCCACAAACCACCCGAGGATCGTCCATGAAAACAGTTCTGACCGCAACCGCCATCGCGCTGGCCGCGACGTTCGGCGTCGTAAGCGCCAATGCCGCCGTCAAAGTGGGCGGTGTCCCCGTGATGCAAACCGCCCCGGCCAACGGCGTGCCCCTGCTGATCAACGGCGCTGGCGTGGTCAATATGGGCGGCAAGATGGCCGCGGCGGTGTACCTGCCGCAAAACACCACGTCGGCCAGCAGCATCATGACCATGCCCGGCGCCAAATCGATTCGCCTCACCGCCCTTTCCAATATGTCGGCGGACGCTCTGGCCAAGGCGCTGGATGCTGGGGTGAAAAAGGGCGTGTCCGCGGCACAGTACGCTTCGTTCAAGCCGGCGATGGACGCTTTCAGCAAACAACTGTCCAGCGTGAAGCAGATCCCCAAGGGCCAGACGGTTGAGCTGCTGTTCGAGCCCTCCAACGGCATCGTGCTGATGGGCCCGGGCGCGCACATCATTCCGGGCACCGGCAACGCCGAGCTGTATCAGGCCTTGCTGCGCATGCTGCCAGCAGGCGTGCTGTCCAACACGACGATTCAAAAGCAGAACATCAACGGCTGATCGCGTAGGTTCTGCCCACAAAAAAGCCGCTCCTGTTCGGAGCGGCTTTTTTATTTCTGCGTTCGGAGTTTTTTAGATGGGAAGCAGATCGCCGATGCGGTCGGCAAAGCCATCTGCGTCCACCGCGCGCACGGGCTCGCCGTGGTTGTAGCCGTAGGTGACCAGAGCCACCGGGCAACCGGCAGCGCGGGCGGCCAGGGCATCGTTCTGCGAATCGCCGATCATCAGCACCACGGCCGTGGGCAGACCGATCTGCTTGCAGGTTTCGACCAACGGCATGGGGTCGGGCTTCTTGCGCGGGAAGGCATCGCCCCCGTTGACCACCTCGAAATGGTCGAGCAGCCCCTTGATGCCCAGCAGCTCGCGGGCATACACCGTGGGTTTGTTGGTGATGCAGGCCAACCTCAGCCCGGCGGCTTTCAACGCCGCCAAGCCCTCTGGCACGCCCGGGAAGGGATGGGAGTACTGACCATTGATGGTGCCGTAGATGCGTTGGTAAGCCTCGATGGCGCGCGGGTACAGCGCATCGGCCTGGTCGTCGGCGAGGTGGATGCGCAAGGTCTGCAGCACCAGGTACTCGGAGCCCTTGCCGATGCGGTGTTCGACCTGCTCGCGGCTGACGCCGGGCAGGCCGAGTTCGTCCATCAGGCGCGACAGGGCGGCATGAAAATCGCCCAGGGTGTCGATCATGGTGCCATCCAGATCGATGATGGCGGCCTGAACGGTATGGCCCGCCAGGGTCAGGGCAGGTGCCGCGGCAGTGCGCGCATCCATCAGGCCACCTTCGCGAGGTTGGCGCGCATGGAGTCGATCACGGCCTTGTAGTCGGGCTTGCCGAAAATGGCGCTGCCAGCCACGAAGGTATCCACCCCGGCCGCGGCGGCCGCAGCGATGTTGTCGGGCTTGATGCCGCCGTCGATCTCCAGCAGGATGTCGCGCCCGCTCTGCGCCTTGTAGGCGTCGAGCTTGGCGCGCACCAGTTTGGCCTTGGGCAGGCTGCTCTCGATGAAGCTCTGGCCACCGAAGCCGGGGTTCACGCTCATCAGCAGCACCAGATCGACCTTGTCCATGACGTAGTCGAGCACGTCCAGCGGCGTGGCTGGGTTGAACACCAGCCCGGCCTTGGCGCCTCCGTCGCGGATCATCTGCAGCGTGCGATCGACGTGCTTGCTGGCCTCGGGGTGAAAGCTGACGATGTCGGCGCCCGCCTTGACGAAGGACTGGGCGATGGCGTCTACCGGTTCGACCATCAGGTGCACGTCAAGCGTGATGGGGGCGCCGTCGGCCTTCTTGCAGTAGGGCTTGATGGCCTCGGCCACCAGCGGGCCGATGGTGAGGTTGGGGACGTAATGGTTGTCCATCACGTCGAAGTGGATGAAATCTGCGCCGGCGTCGATGACGTTGCGCACCTCCTCGCCCAGACGGGCAAAGTCGGCCGAGAGAATGCTGGGGGCGATGCGGTAGGTTTTCATGGTGTTCATTTTAGAGGGATGCCCAACTGTTTCCACGGGGATTTGAACCCATCTGCATGACGCGGCGCAATTCCCTGAATGTCCAGCCTTCTCAGGCGCGCACTCCTAACTCCTAGGAGCCTGTCGGGCTTTGGAATCGTCGGCTGCAAATGGGGCGCAGCAGTCCATTTTTCACCGGCTTTTTGACCCATAGCGCGGCTATGGGCCTGCAAATCCGGCAAAAAC
>NZ_JBYCKI010000182.1:0-7211 GCF_057473305.1 Thiomonas sp. TH-17 | reverse complement strand
CTGAATGGCGACGTGGCCGTGCGGGGCGATGTCTCCAGCCAGTTTCTCACCGCCCTGCTGCTGGCGCTACCGCTCAAGGCGAGCGATCACGACATCGCCATTGCGGTGCAGGGCGAGCTGATTTCCAAACCCTATATCGAGATCACCCTCAACCTGCTGCGGCGCTTTGGCGTGCAGGTGCAGCGCACCGGGTGGGAGCGGTTTGTCATCCCTGCGGGCAGCCGCTTGCGCAGCCCTGGCCGCATCGCCGTGGAGGGCGATGCTTCGTCGGCCTCTTACTTTCTGGCGGCGGGCGTGCTGGGTCAATGGCACGGCAAGGGCGCGCCAGTGCGGGTGGAAGGCGTGGGGCGCGACAGCATTCAGGGCGACGTGGCGTTTGCGCGCGTGCTCGAAGACCTCGGCGCCCAGGTGCGCTGGGGCGACGACTTTATCGAAACCGACGGCCTGCAATCCGGATTGACCGCGCTGCGCGGTGGCGACATCAACTGCCTGGCCATTCCCGACGCCGCCATGACCCTGGCGATGACCGCGCTTTTTGCCGATGCGCCCACCACGCTGACCGCCATCGGCAGTTGGCGCGTGAAAGAAACCGACCGCATTCACGCCATGGCCACCGAGTTGACCAAGCTCGGGGCGCGAGTCGAATCCGGCCCCGACTGGCTGCGTGTGCATCCTTTGCCCGCAGCGCAGTGGCGCAGTGCCGCCATCGCCACTTACGACGATCACCGCATGGCCATGTGTTTTTCGCTGGCCAGCTTCGGCCATGCCGACATCCGCATTCTCGATCCGGGCTGTGTGGCCAAGACCTATCCCGGCTATTTCGACGACTTTGCCCGCATTGCCCGGCCCGTGCCGGTCATCGCCATCGACGGCCCAACCGCCTCCGGCAAAGGCAGCATCGCCACCGCCGTGGCCGATGCGCTGGGCTTCGATTGTCTCGACTCGGGCGTGCTCTACCGACTCACCGCCTGGGAGGCATTGCAGCAAAGCGTGCCGCTGGACGACAGCGCCGCACTGGTCCGGCTGGCGGCCGATCTGCCCGTGACCTTTGCCGCGGGCTGCATCGTGCTAAACGGACAAGTTTTCGATTCGGCGCAACTTCGCACCGAAGCCGTGGGGCAGGCCGCTTCGACCATCGCCGCCATTCCATCTGTTCGCGACGCCTTGTTTGCCTTGCAGCGCAGCTTTCGGCGTGCGCCGGGGCTCGTGGCCGATGGTCGAGACATGGGCACCATCGTCTTTCCAGACGCGCCCCTCAAGGTCTTCCTCACCGCCAGTGCCCACAGTCGCGCCGAGCGCCGGTATAAGCAATTGATTTCACAAGGGATTCCCGCTATACTTCGCGACGTTTTTGCAGAGCTTGAGCTGCGCGACGCGCGCGATACCCAGCGCGCCGTGGCTGCGCTGAAGCCCGCACCAGACGCCCAACTGCTGGACAGCACCGACCTGAGCCTTGAGCAAACGGTTGAAGCCGTGTTGGCTTTGTGGCGTCAACAGTTCTGAACGCGCGCCCTGCGCGTCTCAGTTTTCTCTCTCCAACCCCACGGTCTTTCGTGGTTTGAAGGTCTTAACTCAATGTCCTCTGTCTCCCCAAGTGCTGCTTCTGTCGAGTCGTTTGCCGCACTGTTTGAAGAATCCCTGCAATCGCGCGACATGCGCACCGGCGAAGTCATTACCGCCGAAGTCGTTGCTGTCGACCAGAATTTTGTGGTGGTCAACGCCGGACTGAAGTCCGACGCCTACATCCCCATCGAAGAATTCCACAACGACCAGGGCGAAGCCGACGTTCACGTTGGCGATTTCGTGTCGGTTGCCATCGACGCGCTGGAAAACGGCCGCGGCGACACCGTGCTGTCGCGCGATAAGGCCAAGCGTCTGGCGTCCTGGCTGTCGCTGGAGAAAGCGCTCGAAACCGGCGAATTCGTCGAAGGCACCACGACCGGCAAGGTCAAGGGCGGCCTGACCGTCATGGTCAACGGCATTCGCGCCTTCCTGCCCGGCTCGCTGCTCGATACCCGTCCGGTCAAAGACACCACGCCCTACGAGAACAAGACCCTGGAGTTCAAGGTCATCAAACTCGACCGCAAGCGCAACAACGTGGTGCTGTCGCGCCGCGCCGTGGTCGAAGCCAGCCAGGGCGAAGAGCGCGCCAAGCTGCTCGAAAACCTGCAGGAAGGCGCGCTGGTCACCGGCGTGGTCAAGAACATCACCGACTACGGCGCCTTCGTCGACCTCGGCGGCATCGACGGCCTGCTGCACATCACCGACCTGGCCTGGCGTCGTGTGCGTCACCCCAGCGAAGTGGTCACCCCCGGTCAGGAAGTCACGGCCAAAGTGCTCAAGTTCGACGCCGAGAAGGGTCGCGTTTCCCTGGGCCTCAAGCAGATGGGCGATGACCCGTGGCATGGCGTTTCGCGCCGCTACCCCGCGGGCACGCGTCTGTTCGGCAAGATCACCAACATCGCCGAGTACGGCGCGTTCGTCGAGATCGAGCCGGGCATCGAAGGCTTGGTGCACGTCTCCGAAATGGACTGGACCAACAAGAACGTCGCTCCGAGCAAAGTGGTGCAACTGGGCGACGAAGTCGAAGTGCAAGTGCTGGAAATCGACGAAGACCGTCGCCGTATCAGCCTGGGCATGAAGCAGTGCCGCGCCAACCCCTGGGACGAATTCGCCGCCAACCACAAGCGTGGCGACAAGGTTGCCGGCCCGGTCAAGTCGATCACCGACTTCGGCGTGTTCATCGGCCTGCCCGGCGGCATCGACGGCCTCATCCACCTGTCCGATCTGTCCTGGAACGATACCGGCGAGTCGGAAGTGCGCAACTACAAGAAGGGCCAGGACGTCGAAGCCGTGGTGCTGGCCATCGACATCGAGCGCGAGCGTATTTCGCTGGGCATCAAGCAGATGCTCGACGATCCGTTCATGTCCTTCGCCGCGCTGAACGACAAGGGCAAGATCGTCGAAGGCACGGTCAAGGCCGTCGACCCCAAGGGCGCGACCATCGATCTGGGCAATGACATCGAAGGCTATCTGCGTGCTTCCGAGATCTCGCGCGAGCGCGTTGAAGACGCCCGCAACGTGCTCAAGGAAGGCGATCAAGTCTCCGCCGTGGTCGTCAACATCGACCGCAAGACCCGCAACATCCAGTTGTCGGTCAAGGCAAAAGACGCCGCCGAACAGCAGGAAGCCATGGACCGTCTGGCGGGCGACACCCGCGAAGCCGGCACCACCAACCTCGGTGCGCTGCTGCGCGCCAAGATGGACAAAGGCTCCTGATCAGTTGCGTTGCTCGTTTGCATTGATCGACTCGCCCGTGCGGGCTGCTGTGTTGGGTGGCGTCGAATTCGGCGCATACCCAACGCGGTCCTGATGTGCGGCGGCCTACGGTGTTCACCGAGGCCGCCGTTTTCACCTGTACCCCTTATGACTCGCTCTGATCTCGTTGAAATCCTGGCCGCTCAGTTTCCCCAACTGACCCACCGCGACGCTGAACTGTCTGTGAAGACCATTCTCGACGCGTTGGCGCAGGCCCTCGATGATGGGCATCGAGTCGAAATCCGGGGCTTCGGCAGCTTCAGCGTCAGCCATCGCTCGGCCCGCATCGGGCGCAATCCGCGTTCGGGCGAGCAGGTGGCCGTGCCCGAGAAGCGCATCCCGCATTTCAAGCCGGGCAAGACTCTGCGCGAGTTGGTGGATTATCAGGCCGAGGAGCGCAAGGTGGATGAGCGCAAGCAGTCTGAGAACGTCGTCGATTGAGCGTGCTTTAGCGGTCGATTCTGGCGGCGCAACCATAGTCCCGTGCCCTGCGAAGGGCACGGGACTTTTTTATGGGGCAGTCGGCAAGCGCGCGATCTGCTCTTGCACCTTGACCAGCAGCGCCTGGAAATCGCTTAGACGCTCCTGCTCCTGCGCCACCACGGCGGCCGGAGCGCGGTCGACGAAACTGGCGTTGCCCAGCTTGCCTTGCGCCTTGGCGATTTCGGCTTGCAGCCGCTGCACTTCCTTGCCCAGACGCGCGTGCTCCGCTGCGGCGTCCACCTCGACGAACAGGGCGAACTGCGTGGCGCCCAGCGCGGTGGTGGGCGCGGATTGCGTGGCGGCTTTCCACGCGGCCTCGTCGGCGAACACCTTGACCTCCGACACCTTGGCCAGGGCTTGCAGGGCAGGGCGGTGGCGTTCGATCAGGGCGACATCGCCGCAGGCCAGCAGCGGCAGACGCTGCGCCGGGGAAACGCCGAGTTCGCCGCGCAGATTGCGGCAGGCGTCGACCAGTTGCTTGAAGGCGGCGATTTCCGCTTCGGCCGTCGCATCGATCTTTTCGGGCTGCGCCAGCGGGTAGGGCGCCACGGCCAGACTATTGCCGCCGCGCCCGGCCAGCGGCGCGACGGTCTGCCATAGTTCCTCGGTGATGAAGGGCATGATGGGGTGCGCCAGACGCAGCACGGCCTCCAGCGTGCGCACCAGGGTGCGGCGGGCGGCGCGTTGCTGTTGCGGCGTGCCCGTGGCGATTTGCGTCTTGGCGATTTCCAGATACCAGTCGCAATACTCGTCCCAGACGAATTGGTAGATGGCCTGCGCGGCAAAGTCCAGGCGGTAGTCGGCAAAGCCCTGAGCCACCTGCTGTTCGGTGCGCTGGAGTTGAGAGGCGATCCAGCGGTCGGCGGCGCTGAAGTGCATATAGCCGTCGGGGCCGCAGTCGCCGCCGCATTGATCCATGCCACGGTCGAATGCCGACAATTCGCTCACCTGCATCAGCACGAAGCGCGTGGCGTTCCAAAGCTTGTTGCAGAAATTGCGGTAGCCCTCGCAGCGCTTGGTGTCGAAGTTGATATTGCGGCCCAGCGTGGCCATCGAGGCAAATGTGAAGCGCAGGGCGTCGGCGCCGTAGGCCGGAATGCCGCCCGGGAATTCCTTCTCGGTGGCCTTGCGCACGGCGGGCGCCGTCTCGGGCTTGCGTAGCCCGGTGGTGCGTTTGTCGAGCAGGGGGGCGAGTTCGATGCCGTCGATCAGATCGACGGGATCGAGCACATTGCCCTCGCTCTTGCTCATCTTCTTGCCATGCGCGTCGAGCACCAGGCCGTGGATGTAAACGTGCTTGAACGGCACCTTGCCGGTGAAGTGCGTGGTCATCATGATCATCCGGGCGACCCAGAAGAAGATGATGTCAAAACCCGTGACCAGCACCGAGGAGGGCAGGAACAGATCCATCTCCTTCGTCGGCTCGGGCCAGCCCAGGGTGGAGAAGGGCACCAGCGCGGAGGAGTACCAGGTGTCGAGCACGTCCGGGTCGCGGGTGAGCGAGCGGTTGTAGCCCGCTGCAGACGCCTTGTCGCGCGCCTCGGCTTCGCTGCGGGCCACAAAAATTTCGCCGTTTTCGCCGTACCACGCCGGTATCTGGTGGCCCCACCAGAGTTGGCGCGAGATACACCAGTCTTGAATGTTGGCCATCCACTGGTTGTAGGTGTTCACCCAGTTTTCGGGAACGAACGTCACTTCGCCGTCGGCCACCGCGTCGATGGCTTTTTGCGCAATGCTCTTGCCGTCCGGGCCGGGCTTGGTGGTGGCGACGAACCATTGGTCGGTGAGCATGGGCTCGACGATCTGGCCCGTGCGCGCGCAGACCGGCACCATGTTTTTGTGCGGCACTGCCTTTTCGAGAAAGCCCTGGGCTTCCAGGTCTTTGAGCAGCGCCTTGCGCGCGGCGTAGCGGTCAAGCCCCTGGTAGGCGGCCGGGCCGTTGTCGTTGATATGCGCGTCGTCGGTGAAGATGGTGATCAGCGGAATGTCGTGGCGCAGCGCGCAAGCGTAGTCGTTGAAGTCGTGCGCGCCGGTGATTTTCACGCAGCCCGAGCCGAAGTCGCGTTCGACGAAACCATCGGCGATGATGGGAATCTTGCGGTCGCACAGCGGCAGATCGACGAACTTGCCGATGAACTTGGCGTAGCGTTCATCTTCCGGGTGCACCGCCAGCGCGCCGTCGGCCATCATGGTTTCCGGGCGGGTGGTGGCGATGTGCATACCGCGCACGCCGTCGATGGGCCCGTCGCTGAACGGGTAGAGGATGTGCCACATGAAGCCGTCGTGCTCCTGGCTTTCCACCTCCAGATCGCTCACCGCGCTCTTGAGCACCGGGTCCCAGTTCACCAGCCGCTTGCCGCGGTAGATCAAGCCTTGTTCGTAAAGCTGCACGAAGGTCTCCACCACGGCCTTGGACAGCTTGTCGTCCATGGTGAAGTATTCATGCTCCCAGCTCACCGAGTCGCCCATGCGGCGCATCTGTCCGGTGATGGTGTTGCCCGACTGCTGCTTCCATTCCCACACTTTTTCGACGAATTTGGCGCGTCCCAGGTCGTGGCGGCTCTGGCCTGCAGCCTGCAATTGCCGCTCCACCACGATCTGCGTGGCAATGCCCGCGTGGTCCATGCCCGGCACCCACAGGGTGTTGTCGCCCCGCATGCGGTGGTAGCGCACCAGGGTGTCCATCACCGTCTGGTTGAACGCATGCCCCATGTGCAGCGTGCCCGTGACGTTGGGCGGCGGCAGTTGCACGCAGAACGACGCTTTGGCGGCGTCGAGCGTGGGGGCGAACACGCCCAGTTCCTCCCAGCGCTGAGTCCAGTGGGCTTCGATGTTGTGGGGCTCAAACGATTTGGCGAGTTCGGTCATGGGGCTGGCGGGGAAAAAGCGGGCCATGCATCGGACTGCTGAGCAGGCCCGGCGTGCTGGCATCAAACGGGGTAGGTCGCCGTGCAAAGGTGCGAGGGGGCAGCAATCACGGCAGCAGGCCGCGATTTTATCGGGAGCGGGTTCGGTTTTCCTGCGCAGGGCCGCGGCGGCGCATAAAATGCGCGACTTTCCCAACCCCGGCCGCGACGCACGCAAGCTGTATCCGGCGCATCCGGCCCCGGCGGTTCCCTTACCCGCCGATCAACGAAAAAGGTCTCTCATGCTGTTCACGCTCGACTTGAGCGCTGCTCGCCAGCGCGCCGTCGTGGCCGCTCTGGCCGCGCTGCACATCACCATCATCATCGCCAGCAACTACCTGGTGCAGTTGCCCATCACCCTGTTCGGCCTGCACACCACTTGGGCAGCGTTCAGCTTCCCGCTGGTGTACGTCGCCACCGATCTCACCGCCCGGCTGCTCGGCGCGGGCCCGGCGCGGCGCGTGGTGCGCTGGGTGATGCTGCCCGCGCTGGTGCTGTCCTATG